>CAZDDA010000007.1:0-19276 GCA_964504085.1 uncultured Thermotogae bacterium
AGAGCGCGGCAAGGCGGCGACGTTCGAGCTTGTGCGACAGATCGTCGGTGATCTCGGGAGAGGGGGCCTGCAGGACCAGGTAGCGATCGCCATATTCCCCGGCAGCCAGTCGACTGTATGGGATAGCGACCGCTTCATCGGCAAATGAGCCACTCAACACCTCAACGTCGTCCAGCAGAATTACTAGACGCCCCGGCTGGGGAAGCTCAACCAGCGCGGTAAGCAGCTGCTCACGGGCTGCTTTTCCTTCGAACCTCGTCCCAAGACGGGTACCAAACGGTGCAATGGGAAACCTTCGCTCATGCATTTTGTTCATTGAACTCGGTGAACGCCTCCCTGTCAATCGATGGGGCGTCGATTCCAACCACCTGCCGCGGCAGCCGAATAGCGATCTGCACCCCAGGGAAGGTCGGCGCATCGTACACATCACCGCGCTCCGCATCCGCGATCAGGCACGCTTCACCACTGCGAATGGCAAGCATTCCGTCCCAGTTTCGAATCAGTCGGGCGATCCGGCGCAGTTCGCCGCCCCGTCCGGGATCGTCAAACCGACTGATCCCCTCAAATACAATTGCGTCAAGGGCGCGCCCATCGCTGAGGCCGGCAAACTCCGCTCGCAGGGCCAGGCTTCCACGCAAGCCGACTCCCTTATCCGCCACAGCAAGGAAGATAGAATCCGCATAGTCTTGCATTGCCGCCAGCCCGCAGGGATCCGCGATCTTCCCGGTGGCGTTGCTGTGCTGAGGAATGTTCTGGAACAGTTCGATCATGATCCTCACAAGCGTGTTGCGCGAGGTGCTGGTGAGCGGATACCGCTCGGCAAGGCGATGGTCGAACGCTTCCACCAACGGGGAAACCTCCTGTTCTTCGGTGATCGGGGTGATCGGCTGAAGGGCATCAGAGGTTCGCCGCGACCCTGTGGCCGGCGCAGGAGTACAGTCCTCTATTTGAGCAAAGAACCCCATGGCTTTCATCCACCGATAGACCGCCGGGCGCTGCGGCCACCGAATGGCCAAGCGCACACCCTCCTCCAAGCAGTGCCGCATCCCGAGCACAAGCAGCAGCAACGCGTAGGGGTCAATAAACGTAACGTGGCGGAGGTCAAGCTCATTCACGTGTTGAGTGACGAGCACATCGAGCACCTGATCGACCGTCTCCACGGTGAGCTGCGCCACAAAACACTCCCCTTCCCTGCGTCTTTAGATCTCCACGCTTGCGTCCAATGTTACCCCGCAACCGCAACTCTCGCTTGAGAAGAAGTCGGCCTCATCTTCGAACGGTCATTTGCGCGACGAAGGTCGCGTGCGAACGACGGCAAGCTTCCACATCACTGCACCCTTTCTTCACAGGATCTTCACACGGGGTCATTACTCTCTGAGCCCAGTAAGAGCGCATCGGGCTTTGGTTTCGTCTGAAACGCCGTTTAGCAGGAAGAACAGATGAGCGCTACCTGCCCAACGGAAAGTCTGAGGGACATGTTCCCTTCGTGGAAGAGAGAAGAGCCAAGACTTCCTACAGAGGAACAGCTATGCCGGAAAGGACGCTCTAACTGGAGTAAGATAACCAAGAGGGCGCCGTAGGGGCTGCTCTCACTGGTTGTTGTCCTCATTCCTGAGGGAAAGAATCGGCCATGGAACAGAAAGCGAAGGGCGGGCGGACGAAGCGCTGGCACTGGTTGCTTCTGCTTGCCGCGGTATTGATCGCAGCAATTGCAGTCGGCATCTCCGTAAACCGTCTTGTAAATCGATCTTCCGTGCGGGATCTCTCAGACACGGAGGAGTCAGTACTCTATACGCTCGATGAGGAACAGCCAGACTCCCCTCGAACTGAGGTACGGCCCCCTGAAGCGTTGGACGTCCCAGTGGGAAACCGAGTGGGGCAGCTGGCGCCGGGATTCACCCTGACAGAGCTCAACGGTGGAGAGGTTGCTCTGTCCGACTTCCGTGATCGTGTGGTCATCCTCGACTTTTGGGCGACCTGGTGCAGTCCATGCCGCGCCTCCATGCCAGGCCTCGAGGCCCTACGTGCCCGCTATCAGGACAAGGGCTTGGTATTGGTCAGCGTAAGCCTTGACCGTAGCGGAGAGGACGCCAGGAAGTACCTGGCGAGTAACAGCTACGAAGAGTTCATCGGCTTGTGGGAGTCGTTCGCTGCCGCCAAAGAAGTGGCCGGACTGTACGGCGTTTTTGGAATTCCACGCACGTTTGTCATCGATCGGGATGGAATCATCCGCTACTCCGGCCATCCGGCCCGCCTCACAGACGCGTCAATCGACCCCTGGTTATGATGAAACAAAGGAGGCAATAGATGAAAAAGATCGTGATCCTGTTTCTGCTTTCGCTTCTTGGTGTAGGAGTCATCGTCGCTGCGGCCCCCAAGATCGAGGTGGACAACGCCACCCTCGATTTCGGCGAAGTTAAGGAGGGAGATCTTGTGACTCACACCTTCATCCTCAGCAACACGGGGGATGAAACCCTGGTAATAGAAAAGGTCAATCCGTGGTGTGGGTGTACCACGATCCCCTCTCTTTCCAAAACTGAGTTGACCCCGGGAGAAACAGCACAGCTGGAAGCAGTGTTGGACACAGCTGGATTGGGTGTGACTACAATCAACAAGAGCATTACCGTCTATTCGAACGACCCCGAAACCCCTCAGCTAGTCCTCCGCATGCAGGGATCCATGAAGAAAATTGAGGTCCAGGCGTATCAAATCACCAGCGCCGATCTTCAGTGGCTGTTCTATCTGCTGATCGACCTGCGGGAAGCGGAGGAGTACGCCGCAGGCCACCTGATGGGAGCGATCAACATCCCCTATGCACAGCTTGAGGAGTGGATCGCCCGATTGCCCCGGATCCTCATCATTCTCTACGACGAGGATGGCTCATTGAGCGACCAAGCCGCGCAGACTCTGGAAGAGGCCGGTTTCTACGAAGCAAAGAGTCTCTTCGGTGGTTTCGACGAGTGGACCCGCCGGTACAAGGACAAGTACGTCTTTGCCTCAAGCGGAGACGAAGACCCCAAATAGGGTAGCCCTTCGCCACTTCGGAGATCTCTGCGTTTTCGTGCAAGACACATGTAGTGATTTTTTGAGGAGCGGGTCTTAACCTGTAAACCACGGACACGATCTTTTGTTTTTTTGAATCTGGATTTCCATTGGCAACGAGTTTGGCGTGCCTGGCCCGCTCCATCGTTATCCAAGACGCGGCGTGTTCTCAGAAGCCCATCGAGCGGTTATAATGATCGCCATACAAAGGGGAGTGAGATCATGCGTGTTCTACGGTGGGCTGTAGTAGGGGCGATCATAGTGGCTGTTGGGGCGCTGGCGGGATGTGCACTGTTTGATCCCGCACCGGTGGCGGACTTTTCTTGGACTCCTTCCGAACCGTTGTCCAGAACCGAGGTTAGTTTTACTGACGAATCGACAGATACGGCTCAATTCGGCGCAGGAGGAATCGTCACCAGGAGTTGGGATTTCGGCGATTCCGGCTCGTCCACCGCTCAGAATCCAAAACACACGTATCAAAGCGCCGGGACCTTCACGGTTGTGCTAACCGTCACTGACACGAGCGGAACCGTTGGCACAAAACAGAGGACCATTACAATCCTCCCCAGCCTGAACGGACACTGGGTAGGAACCGTCTACGATCCCACTCCCTGGACCTTCGATCTGAACATCAATCACTCGGGAACGGGGGGAATTTCGGGGACCACTTCGCTGGCAGGGTGGTCATCCACCATCTCCTCTGCTTCCTTCAGCCAGACGACCCTGCAATTGCGTCTTGCCTTCGGCGTCGGCGTAGCCTCGACAATCGTTCTCGTCGGCACGTACACTCCAGCTACGAAAACGGCGACGGGACACTGGGAAGACTTCTTCTTCCCCGGCGTAAACCTCGGGCCGTTTGACATGCACCTGCAACCTTGAGATCCACCGCTTCGAGACCCGGGATCTGAGAGAGGACTCGGTCACCCTCGTTTGCTCCCGGGTTTCCTGGTCGGGAAAGGAACACAAAGCAAGAGAAGGGCCGCAGGCACTGGCGGCTCTTCGTATTCTCAACAGTCCATCCTTGCTGCCCTCACTGTGGAAGCGACGCTTTGTCTATCTTGCTTCCCTCGAGATCCATTTTCAGGGACAAGAACTCGAGAAGATCCTTCAGCGCGATGATTCCCACCAGCCGTTCCCCCTCGACGACCATCAGGCGGCTGTTGCCGCTCCGATTCATGAGGGCGAGCGCATCGGTCGCGTCGGCATCCGGAGCGATCGTGTTCTCGGACGAACAGGCGGTGGAGACTTCTTTCACCGTGTGCTGATCCCATTGCTCACGGGGGATGGCCTTCACATCGCGGGTGGTAACACAGCCCACCAGCCTCTCCTCCTGCACAACGGGATACATCTTGAAGTGGTGTTTGTAGACGTACTCCTCCACAAGTTGCTCGACAGAGATGTAGTAGGGGACCGTCACGGGACTCTGTTCCATGAAGCGCCTTACTGGTTCTCCCTCAAGGAGTCGACGCGTCACGAGCTGGCGGTAGGAGGTCTGCGAGGCATTCCTCACGAACATCCCGATGAGGAACCACCAAATGCCGCCGACGAAGTCTCCCCGTACGATCGTCACAACCCCCATCGCAATCAGCAGAAAACCAAATCCGGAGCCAATCAGCGATGCGATCCGTGTTGCCCAAGCCAGCCGACCGGTAAAGCCCCACAGGGCCGACCGCAGGACCCGTCCCCCGTCCAGAGGAAACGCCGGCAGCAGGTTGAACGCGGCCAACACCAAATTGATCGTCCACAGATAGCTGAGGACACCAATGATGGGGTTCGGCCAACCACTTCGGACACCCAAGACGGTGATGCCGTATAGGATGGCCCCCAAGATCACGCTTGCCGCCGGGCCGGCGATCGCCATGAAGAACTCCGCCTTGGCCGTCGGCGGTTCTTCCTCCATCTCCGCCACACCGCCAAAGATGAACAACGTGATCCCCTTCATCGTCAGGCCAAACCGCCTGGCAACGAGCGAATGAGAAAACTCGTGCACCACGATGGAGACAAACAGACCCAACGCACCCACGATCCCCATCAGTATATACGTGGTTCCCGAGAGTCCTTCAAAGTAGGAAGGGAAGACCGCCCGAGCGAGCGACCAAGTGATGAGAACAGCGATGATCAGCCAGCTTACATCGATCTTGACCTCAAACCCGAGCAACCGAAATAGCGTAATTCGCTTACCAAACATCGCTCACCTCCGAAAGTTCTGCTCCCAACACTATCCCCAGCAACGCCGATACCGTCAAGCCGTGAGACTTCTGACCTTACCAACGGGAAGCGGCGCGCGGGCAAGCGGCCTTGCACTCGACCCGCAACATCGGCTACAAACCTCAATGATTATGAAACGCATAGCTGTGCTGACTAGTGGCGGGGATGCGCCGGGCATGAACGCCGCCATCCGCAGCGTCGTTCGAACCGGCCTTGAATCCGGGTGGGAAACCTTCGGCGTACGGGGCGGTTTTTCGGGGCTCATCGCCGGTGAGTTTGTGCCTTTGGGCGCTCGCGATGTGAGCGGAATCATCCAACAGGGCGGAACGATGCTCGGTAGCTCCCGTTGTGCCCAGTTCGAAACGGAGCAAGGCCGCCGGAAAGCACTGCAATCCTTATCCCGGAAGAACATCGAAGCATTGGTAGTCATCGGCGGCAACGGCTCACAGGCCGGAGCCTTTGAGCTATCGAAAATGGAGTTGCCGGTCATCGGGATAGCCTCGACGATCGACAACGATCTGTACGGCTCGGAGATGGCCATCGGAGTGGATACCGCACTCAACGTCGCGCTGGAAGCGGTCGATCGGCTCAAAGTCACTGCCTCTTCGCATCATCGGGCGTCTGTCGTCGAGGTGATGGGCCGTGACTGCGGCTACCTTGCCCTGATGGTCGGCATTGCCGGCGGCGCTGAGGCGATCCTGATCCCCGAGTTTGAAACCAACCCCAAGGCAGTGGCCAAAGAGCTACGATCGGCCTACGAACGCGGCAAGTCGCATGCGTTGGTCGTAGTCGCCGAAGGGGCGCAGCACAACGCCACAAGACTCGCCCACATTTTTGAGCAGGAGCAGCTGGGTTTTGAGCTTCGGGTGACAATCCTCGGCCACGTCCAGCGTGGTGGTACTCCCAGTGCGTTTGACCGACTGCTTGGCACGAGGTTGGGCGCCGCCGCGACCGAAAAACTGTCCAAGGGAGAACGCGGTGTGCTGGTCGGCCTGCTCAAAGGCGAGATCGCTGCCACCCCGCTTACAGAGGTTGTCAGCCGGAAGAAGCCACTCGATTCGAAGCTCTTTGAGCTGGCCCGCGTGCTGGCACAATAGGAACAGTCGTAGCTCATCATCTTTTCTAGAAACGCCGTGTTCCAATTGGTCGATGGCCAGCGTGCTTGATTGCGGGCCTTGCAGAAGATAGCGGTCATGTACGCCGTTATCGCACAGGTACGAGCCCAGCAATCGGCCAGAGAAATCGTGAGAAATCCTTCCCAGAAAGCCGGTCGGAACACCAAGACGGGCCAGGCCAACGACAACGTTTAGAGGAGAGCCCCCAGGCAAAGGGAGGGATGCTACCTTGCCCTCACAGTGGACCCGAACAAAGTCAACCAGCGCTTCGTCAGCAACGAGAATGTGCATGCTGGGCTACTCCAGGAGTCTAAAGAGTGAATGGCAGAAGGGTGCTATGCGCAAACGATGGGCTTTAGCTTCTTCGTTCGTGCGGTGATAAAGGCTATATGCGATCATCTGTAAGGTCGATAGTATATACTGTAGTCGTTTACCAGTAAATACAGAGGCGGTTCGTCCTCCTCGATGGTTGGAAAACGATCGAGTGGTTCGTAGAAACGATTATCGTTCTTGTCATCGTTTATGGTGGATACCTCGCCGGTCAAGACACGGCTTCCAATCGCCCAAAACTTGTGGTAGAGCCTAGGAGGAAGCGTGATGCTCTCACCGGGGTTTAGGACTACGGAATCGCCTGCCTTCACTCGCCAGATTACACCATCGACATTCACGGTCACATCCGATGCATCCAGTCTATCATCTTCATCGGCGTTGTACAGCTGAATTACCAGCTTCCCTCCACCTCGATTGATGATGTCTTCCGTCTTGTCCCAGTGGAAATGCATCGGAGTAATTTGGTCAACACCGACTATCATTATCTTCTCGGCGTAGAGTTTGCCCTGTCCCTTTTGCAGATCTGCCATCAAGCCGTTGCGGAGGGTAAACAGCAACAGACCGAGTTGCTTAAACCGACCCTCTCCGTATTCTGTGATATCCCAGCCCAGTTGCCGATCGACGATCTCGCGGACCTCTTCACCCTTGCTACCCCAGTCCTCCGGCGTCCAGTATGCAAAGGGAGGTAGATGGAAACGAGATTGTTCAAAGAATGCAATTGCATCCACGATGAAAGCATTGATCTTGGATCGTTTCATAACCAAACCGTCTTTTGGGGAAGTCTATACTTTCCCCTCTTGGGTTGCAATAAAAACGCGAGTCTAATGAGGAAGCCGTGCGCTCAACCCGGGTATCGATCATCGTGACAGAAGCTGCTCGTACATGCCCTTGTGCAAGATCCTTGCCAAGGATGCTCCTCGTCCATATCGTACGCGGCACCTTGACCTTTCATTACGAAACATACGCTATGCTAGAAAGGCAATCCCAAGAACGTTCCCAAACAAGGAGGGAACACCTGTACTGGGATGACCATCCTATGGGGGATCGCACACGTCGCTCCGACAAGATCGGTGGTCAGAGGGTTCGGCCCGATATCAACGGACAGCAAGCGCCTGATCACGATGACGTGGGTCGGCGAGGGAGTCGCGCCATCGTCAGTGATTGTGGTTCGAGCGTGCGCGGCGATGCTGCTCATCACGGCCGTCTGGACCGGGTTCACCAGCACGCGAACGCCGGTATTGCCGATGAAGCTCTGCCCACTGGTGAAGACCACTGTGGGGGTCGTGTTCCTTTAAGCGAACGTGTTATGACCCCGCAAGCCAGCCCAAAACGTACTTGACAGGATTGAAGCCTGCTGCTCTACTCTACAGTATCTAAACGAGGGACCAGCAGATTCCGGCAAGGTCCAGCCAAGAGGGAGGTACACGATGAGAGGTTACTTCGCGATCCTGGCAGCGATCCCCTGGTTCTTTTTGAGTTCTCTGTTCACCATGCTCTTCTCAAGGGCCATCGCCCCAAAACTCGGGCTACAGTCCATCGACTACCTACTGGCAATGCTGATCACCATCGCCCTGTGGATCATCGTAGCGCCATTGGTTGGAGCGGTCCGACGACGCAGGCTCTTCGGCGGACTGATTGGGAAGATCCTGGCGGGCATGATGAAGGACATGATGCCAAAGATGATAGAGTGTTGCCTTTCCAAGATGCGGGGTAAACAGATGGGCTCCATGATGCCTAAGATGATGGAGTGCTGGCTTTCCAAGATGGATGACGAGCAGCGGAAAGGGACGATCATCTCGTGCCGCAGGATGCTCGACGAAATGCAGGCTCGGCACTCCTCAGAAGAAGAGATAGAACTCTAGAGGAGGGGCAGGCGCTGGCTGGAACCACTTCTACTAAAGAACGGGAGGTGAATTATGAGAGGTTACTTCGCGATCCTGGCGGCGATACCCGGTTTCTTCCTGAGCTCTTTCTTCCTCATGCTCTTCTCGAGGGTCATCGCCCCACATTTCAATCAGCACCCGTTGGACTACACAACGGCGATGTTGATTACCATCGCCCTGTGGGGCGTCGTGGCGCCACTGGCAGCAGCGCAGCGTCAACATAAGCCAAAGGAATAAGAGCTTCAAAAGGAGTCTCCGACGCAGTTGGCAAGCAGAAGACTCCGGCCTTATGCTTGCTTCCTCATTGGTCAGTACCTAGCGGTGTGTGCCTGGAAGGGAGTCAAGAATGCCCGAGGAGAAAACCCGAACCGAAGAATTCGCGATCAGCGGCGAGAAGCTCGTCGCCACGATAAAGAAGCTTGTGCATCAGGGGAATATCCGCCGCATCACCATCAAGAACAAGGAGGGCAAGTCACTGATCGACATTCCACTCACCATCGGGGTAGTCGGCGTGCTGCTTGTGCCGACTCTCGCCGCGATCGGGGCCATCGCAGCGCTGGTGACCGAGTGCACGATCGTGGTGGAGAAGACCGAAGAGCAATGCTGAGTGTTGTTGGCATACAGCGTGCGGTGATCCCCTAAACATCCCAAGAAGGCAAGCCTCAAACCACTTGCCGCAGCCTCGCTTCCGGACAAGCTGGGTCTACTAATCCGACGGAGGAACCCACGGCAACCAAGACGGCCGCGGATAAGCCTCCGAATCCGAAGACCTTGCCGGGCCTTCGCAACCTGTTTATCGTCGGCCAATCCGCCGGTGGGGCAGGCATTCCCGGATGCGCCGCCGCGGGGCGAAACGCCGTGCGAGCACTGTGTCGGCAGTTCCGGATGCCGTTTCGGACCGAGGTCTGAACGCCGCACCTTCCTTTGTCCCCCTCCACAGGATCATCGGTGAGACAGGTTGCGCATCACACAGCCTTGACTGCGGTTCACCACACGTTCTTCACACCTGTGCAGCACAATCTCAAGCAACAATTCGAATAGACACGACATTTCAAGAAAGAGACCAACGGAGGAAAACATGAAACGGATAACGTACTTCATCATCGTAGTGGTCGGTCTGGTTGTCGCTGCGTCCACGGCGGCCGTGGCTTGCAACTTCACCTTCAACTACGAGCAGATCGAAGCACCGCTGGGCACGGTAGGGGAAATCGGCATCCGTGTCGAGAAGACGCATAACCAGTGCGTATTGTCCAGCACGGACCTTTACGAGATCGCACTGGAAGGTGGGCAGATACTTGGTGAAACCGAATGGGTAGAGGTCGATCGCAACGTATACGAGAAATGGATTGCGGTCTCCCTGTCCATGCAGGGCGAAGGCCGGCTCGTAATCTCCAAGTTCTGTACCAAAGAGGGCTACGAGGAAGGCGTGCTTCCGATCACGATCACGCCGCCGGTCGATGAAAGCCCGTGGGAGGCGGCAATGAGCGGGGATTATCCGTTCGATGCGCCGAGTGGTGCCACCGTGGTATCAGTCACCGGGAGTCCACTGCTGGAGGACGAGGGATTGCGCATCGGCGACACCGGAGTCCGGCTGCCTGAGAACGTGGAAGAAGCGTATCAGCTGCCACTCGAGGTGCGCCTGTTCACCGCCACGAGAGACGGAGACGTTGTTCCGCTGCTGCTCGTCGGCGACGGGCTGTTCCTGCGCTTCGATCATCTCACCTCGGTCTAGAAAATCCCGAACGGGAACAGAACTCATGCGTAAGCACCGTGGCTCCATTCTGTTGCTCGCCGGAACCTTCGTAATCGCTCTGGTTGTTGCCGGGCTCGGTCAGGGGTTCGATTCACCCGGAACGTTCGGGGATCCGTCAGCCGAGCGACAGTTCCAGACGCCCACTACACAAGGAGAGAATCGCTCGCAACAGACTGACAGACCCTATTTCATCCACGATCAGCTGGCGAAGCTCTTGTTGCTGCTGGGGTTCAGCGCCGCTTCACTGGCAATCATCGCCACGAGGCGATTCGTCTATCGCAAATGGCTGCTTCTCGCCTCGGTGGCCGTTCTCGGCTTTGTCATCGGCGGGCTGCTCTGCCCGATCTCGGCGGTGCAGAATGTCTTTGCCAAAGCAGACACAGCGTATCTGCTGATGTTCCTCGTTCCGGTGGTGCTCGCGCTGTTGTTCGGCCGCGTCTTCTGCGGATACGTCTGTCCGTTCGGCGCACTGCAGGAGCTGCTGCACATTCGCCAGCTTGCTGTTCGGATTCCGAAGCGCCTGATGCACCTGCTTTCGGGGGCCAAGTACGGTCTGCTTGCGTATCTTATTGCGCGTGTCGTCATCGTAGGCACGGTGGCGTTCAACGGCGCGACACCGTTCAAGGCGTTCTTCACCTTCGGCGGGACGCCGTTGACGCTTGCTGCAAGCGGTACATTCGTGCTGCTATCGGTGATTGTGTTTCGTCCGTTCTGCCGGATCGCCTGTCCTCTTGGGGCAATGCTGTCGATCGTTTCTCGATTCAGCGTCTTCCGCGTTCGGATCGGCGCAACCTGTATCTCCTGCGGCAAGTGCGAGCGCGCCTGCCCCGCCGGCGCGATGGCCAACGGACAGGCGCGGCCCGGCGAGTGTCTGCTGTGTGGGCAATGCATTCGCGCCTGCCCAACAAACGGGCTTCTCATTCTCCCTCGTGCAAGCAAGGCAAAGGTAGGAACCGACTAGGCGGACAACCACCACGATTGGTGCAGCCAGCAAACAATAAAACACCCTGCAGAACGTCTCGTGATGCGGCCGCCCTACAGGCTCTGCCAATCAGAAGCGGGTATCATCTCCTTCCAGGATTGTTCATACACGTGGAAAAGACGCTTCAACCAAAAACCGATACAGGGAGGAGATGAACATGCCAAAGGTGAAGATCACGGTTGTCAAGAGGGCACTGCATCAGGACCTGGTCGACAACTACATCAACAAGGAGCGCTATCCGGAAGGTTTCGGTGCGTGCAAGCAGTGGACGGACGGCCAGGAATTTTCCATCGAGGACTGGCCGGAGAGGCCCAAGGATTTCCCGTGCGATTGGGCGTGGGCCGATATCCAGCGCGACGTGGCAATGATCCTGTTCGGCGCCAACGCGCCGTGGATGGCGAAGCCAGGGATGGCGATCACCTGCTGCAGCGACGGGTTCCGACCCGTGTCGTTCCTGGTGGAGCGGATCGCCGAATAGAAACTGGGATACGAGGAATCACGTCGTGATTCCCGGCGAGCGGGGAACCTACGTGCTTGTCTTTCAGTCGACGCACGAGTAATCCGTCCTCGCGGGGCGTCTGTGAACTCTCGACGTTTGGCCGGGCAATTACGTGTACGTCGGAAGTGCTTTCGGTCCGGGCGGCCTGCGCATGGGTGGGGCAACACGGCAGCATCGCCAAGCGCAAGCACTGGCACATCGACCATCTGCTGGACGCCGTGAAGCCGATCGAGATCGGGTACACCGTGGGAACGGAAAAGCGCAAGCACGTTTGGACGCAAGCCATTTCACGGACCTCGGGCGCTGTCGTGCCGTTGCGCGGCCTTGGCTCGTCGGACTGTCGCTGCGAATCCCATCTCTTCTACTCCGCGAAAAGGCCGTCCGCTCAGAGGTTTGAGTGCTCCCTCGGAGCTGCGGTTCGCGTCGCTCCTCCGGCACAACGTCGACTAGTATAAGACTGTCCGCGTGCAAGACGTCGTTCCCAACGAAGATTGGAGAGGCTGGAGTAAGACATTCAAGGGCCTCTTATGTCGCAAACAGGGATTGCGGCCACCAAATTCATGTTCTCACACCAGGCTCGGAAAAGATGAACAAAAGCCCTTTGCTCGATATTCTAGCAGAAGCTACTATTGGCAGTACGAAAGGACACGAGGTCAATGGAGCACAGAACACCGCGCGTCTGCGCGATGCTACCGGTTGTACTGGGGATGGGCCTGCTCTTGTCTTTTTCCACCGGCGCGGAAGAGCTTCAGACGATGCATTCGACGGTGTACGGCAGGGTGGTTCTCCGCTTTGAGGGCTTCAGCATTGTCGGCGAGCTGGATGGAGAGATCACGCTGTCAGGGCATCTGCCGGTGGACGGCGTTGCCACCCCTTTCCAGGCGAGTGGCCGCGCTCGAGGAATAGCCAAGCAAGTGGAGACACTCAAGGACAGCTACGGTTGGGCTGTGTTCACGACAGCCGGCGAGCTGGAGACCGGTGCGCAGATCGAGATCCGCGGGGCAGCCATCATGCGCGGCGAAGGGATTTCTCTGACCAATGGGTTGACGGCATACGGGTCAGGGAGCTTCTTCCTAGTGGTTCTTCTTGCGAATACTCGGATCGAAGCGACAGGAGAGATACACGGGTCCGGAAGCGGCTGGTTGGTGCCCGCTGAAGAACCTGCTACGATTGCGTTCTCTGCTTCCGGAGAAACCGTCCTTGAGCCACTTCCGGAAGTGCGAGGGGTTGACGCGTCCAATCCTGACGATGAGACGTCACTCGACAGGCTCCTATGGAATCTGGAGCTGTGGCCGAAGGAGCTGTCTCACGAATTCCTCCAGCTATTCAACGTAGTTCCTCTAGAGCAACGGAGAGGCCGAAGGACCAAGAACTGAGTGGTCCCAGGCTCAGCCGGACGCCTTGTTCGATGTAGTTACTCGCGCAACAAGAGCGATCCTGTGCCGCAAGAGCAGCTGAGTTATAGCCCCTCCGAGCGTTGGCCGAAGCCTGAGAAAGAAAGGCGATATCCACCTTTGTCAGGGCCAATAGGCAGCGGCCCCCATTCATGCCTCGGCTCGCCGCGACCCTCCTCGGAGACGAGGACCCCTCGCAAATTCACGCACTTTCAGCGGCTGCCACGCTGCAACACAAAAGCGCTCTTACTGCGTGAAAACGCTGGGGGACTCTCCAGGAAGCATTTCAGTAGTGAGACGCCTCAACCTGGTACACGCTGACCAGATTCTGCTCCACGTACACCTCCACTGAGACGATCAGAAGATCCGTGGCATAGACCAGCGGCCGCACGATGCACAGGCCCCACGCAAGGGACCAATCGACGTCTTCGACCGCCTCGCCGATGATCTGCGTCAAGTCGTGCCAGTTCGACTCAAAGGGAGCAAGCGACTCAGTCACCGCAACGAGGGAACTCCCCAAGGAATCATACAGTTCTAGGGTATAAGAAGTATCTCTGCTGCTCGCGTTGGTGACGACAACCCCCGTGTCGCGACTGCCCGAACAATCATAAACCACCGAGTAGAATCGACCAGATTCAGCAGTGGTGTCCGCACAAAACCCAACCACCGCCAAGACCATCAATGCCAACACCATTCCAAACCATCCTGTGAGTGCTTTATTCATCCTCTACCTCCTTGACTACATCTTACCCGCTACCCGAAGTCCAGCAAACAAACGGTTCTGGCCGTTGAGGAGTGTAGGTCTTGTTTCTTGCGTGCTTGTCTTTACCCTATCCGCAACCAAAACCTACACCCTCACCTACCTTGGTACCTCCACTACAACCCGCGTGTGGCTGTCGGCGTGCAAGTAGTCGTTCTCAAAATCCAATGGCAGACACTCATCAACGACGAAGACAGGATGAAACACAAGAGACTAAAGGATGTGAGCTGAAAGATGCTCACTTGATACGACACGCGCTTTCAGAGATGTCCCACGGATTTTCCAAAAGCCTCAGCCCAGAATCCCTTCTTCCCTGAGGCAACAGTTGCCACGTTACGAACGAGGCCAACAACGAGGAACCCGCCGTCCTCCAGCTCACGGATCGCCCCGTCTCGTCTGGCCCAAGTTAACCCATATTCACGAAGAAATCGGCACTTTCCGCGTTCCGTGGTGTGAATTTCACGTCACATCGGGTACTGTGGGGATGTCTGTAGGCCCAACAGGCAGCAACGGGTGCTGTGAAAAGGTTCTGAAAGGAGAGCTTATGGCCGCTGGCCGGAAGATGCACGACGTACGTGTTTTCGATCTCAAGTGCGCAGAATGCGGGAAGAAGATCGAGGAACTTCCCTTCCTGCCCTTGACCGATCGCCCTGTGTACTGCGTCGAGTGCACCAGCAAACGCCCTCCATCCAAAAAGGGCAACAAGAAGAGACGATCCTCACGCGGCCGACCCAAGGGACGCCGCCGGCACTAGACCGGAATCATCGTGGTCCTGGCTAGCCGAATGCGCCAGGTGCCTCCGCCACAACCAGTGTGTGGCTTTCTGCGTGCAAATAACCGCCGTCCTGACCAGCAGGTAGTGCTCCAGGGAGGTTGAAGAATTGGATTGCCGCACCTGACAACGCGGACCGGCCGGTAACCCTTCAGTGGGAATGCGGCCTCCATACAAGAGGTCTTGCCTCGTAGGGCCACGGATTATGGAGAATCGCTGATTTGCGGGAGAAGCTGCTGGCGCACCCAATCCACGTATTCTGTCGCTTTCGTGAGAAGAGTACGAGCCTCGGTTTCCGTCACCGCGCCAGCTGCCTCGTAGATTGCCTGGTGGCGCCTCACGCGCATGCGGTCAAAGAAGCTGATGAGGGGCTTTTGAGTCTCCTCAACGGTCGCGAGCATGAATGCAAAGGTGTTCTTGTGGCTCTCGTGGCTTGCCGGCCGGTACCCTTGAGCGAACATGACCGCGCGGGAGGCCTGCAGCACGGCGTTGTACGAGATGGAGAAGGCCCAGTCGTTGTCAATATCCAGCATCCTTTCCGCCGTGTCCAGATCCCGCTCGGCCCTCTCCAGAGCAGCGGCAACATCCTCTTTGGAGACGGACTCCCGGTAGATCCGGCGTCCTGCAAGCAGATCATCGATCGTCATCGAGGCTTCCCATCACCGCGAGCTTCGGGCCGGCCAACACGTTCGCGATGAACCCCTCTTGCTCCGATCGGCGCTTCGCGAACTCCTCGGGGGAAAGGATCGTGTAGTTCACCGCGCGCCGGAGTCGTTCCTCCGCCTTTAAGATTGCTGAGTGGAGGGCGAGCGGCTCCACGTCTCCCACGACGAGAAGATCGACGTCGCTTTGCGCCGAATAAGTGCCATCGGCAATGCTTCCGAACACCACCGCAACGTCAATCTGGCTACGATGCGGAGCAAGCGCTTCCCGTAGGACGTCGAGCATCCCCGTGGTCTTCACGGCAAGGCTTCGCAGCTCCTCAAAGACCGCCGAATCGGCGTTCGCTCGGTAGTATTTCTCCCGCCCATCCTTTTCCGAGGTAACGATGCCCATCGATTCCAGCCGTGCCAGTTCGCGGCTCAGATTGGTTGAATCCTCCCCCAACAGATCCGTTAGTTGGCGGACGTAGAACCGCTCATCCGTGTGGGTGAACAGCCAACCAATCACACGCGCACGCAACCGTGAGCCAAACAGCTGTGGGAGCATCTCCCCTCCCTGTTGCAGTAAAAAGTACTGCACACGCAGTCTATTTTACTGCGGTAATCAGCACAGTCAAGGTCGAAGCCCTCGGCGCCTTCGCCTCGACCAGCGCGTGGCTCTCGGCGTGCGAACAGACGTTCTGATTGCGGGCAGATAGGAGAAATCGAAAGCTTTGGAGGAAGGCGTCCAAAGAGGTAAACTGAGAGTTATCTACGTGAAACGGCGCTCGCTTTCAGAGATGTCCCCCGATTTCTAAGGGTTACCTCGCCATAGCCCTATCGAGAGTACATGGCGCGGCTAGCACCCGGCGCCATCTGGATCCAGAGTGAGGCTGTTTACTGCACCAACAGTTCAGCCTGCCCAACTCCGAGCAGACTCTCAGGACGCCGGATGAGGTAAGACGATGCTCCAGATCATTTCTGGGAAGTTCTTCAAGTCGAAACGCCGATATCGGTATGAGGGTAGGGGAGTCCTCTTCGGTACCTACCGACTGTTTTGGCCGATTGAGACCTGTGTCGCTACGCTTGAGCCCGTTGATGTTTTCGGATCAGTGGCCTCCTATGTAGTTAGCTACGTAAACCAGATAGAAAGGCCAGCCAAGAATGGTCCGGGAACGCTCCTTCGCACAGGGGATTGGGAGATAGTTGAGCAGTTCAGAATATTCTGCATCTTAGGGCTGCAAGCTTTCTTCCACCAGAGTCGAGAGGCTGTTGCTATGGCAAGTCGCAGGCAGCCTCTTTCAATGTCTGACCGCGTTCCTCGCTTGTTCGTTCCTCGCTTCTTCGAGAGTCCTGTCCAGGGTACTTCAAAAGAGGCTAGGTCTTTCTCGGTACTAGTCAAGAAGGTCATCGGGCTTCCACGGGATACATACCGCGCAGTACTAGCTGCGGCAAAGGCCTTCGCAGATGCGCTTGAGATCACGGGTGACAGCATTGATCTCGCATATTCTCTTCTCGTCTTCTCATTGGAATGCCTGAGTCAAGCATTCGACTGTTATGAGCCCGCCTGGGAGGACTACCCGCACGAGGTAGCTGAGGTTCTTGATCCCATCCTGATGAGACTCGATGCCTCCACCGCAAGAGGGATTCGCCGCGCCCTCCTCCGGGAAAAGAACCTGAAAGTTGGGAGGCGCTTCGTCGATTTCGTTACAGATCACGTGCAGGCAAGTTTCTTCCTCGATGAGGTGCCACAGGGGCACAGGGTGGTTAGCAAGTCTGAGCTCGCCCGCGCCCTGAGAAACGCATATACAATGCGGAGCAGATATACCCATCGTCTCCAACCAGTACACGAGCTTATCCGGACGTCGGCAGTTGCGAGAGGCGAGGTGATCCTCTGGAAGCACGAGCCATATCTCACACTTGCTGGCCTTGTGCGAGTCGCGCGCCATGTGATCTGCAGCTTCGTCTCAAAGCAGGAATCCGTTGACAGTGAGGATATCGATTGGCGAAGCAAGCTTCCCGGCATCATCCATGTCCCGATGGCTCCGCAGTATTGGATCTCGCAGCACGAGAACTTCCGCCCCACGGACGCAACACGGAAGCTGGAAGGGTTCCTGCAGGAGGCCGAAGAGGCACACATATCGAGCAAACCTCTCACGAATCTCCAGAACCTGATGAAGGTTTACGAGAGCACCCTTCCCAACGTGACCGGGCTGTATAGGCTCAGGATGTTCGCTCTCTACTGCATCTACAAGCTGGTTGTCGAGGAAGGTGCGAGGACAGAAGACAGCGTCACAGTTATTGCCGAGAATAAAGACCTATTGGCCAGTTGCTCAATCGAGGCAATGCTGGTGTTGCTCATTCTTGGGAAGGAGTGGCCTTGGGATCGGAAGGAACTCGCGAGACAGTGGAGGAAGTACATGGAACAGAAGTATCACCGGCTAGGGCTTTCCATCCCTCCTGCCTTTGAGATTCTCATGCAAGCGGAAATCGCTAGGGCATACCTCGAAACCGGATCTACACAGAGATACTCCATGTGGCTTGGACGTGCGCTCTTGGATGCAGCCGGGAGACCAGCTTTGCAGACGCTTCTGCGTGACTCCCGTATGAAGAAGACCGCTTTCCCTCGCGATCAGTTCTGGGAGGCAGCTCGCGAGGACCTGGCAAGCCAGGGGTAGGTTCTCGGAAATTCCGGTGACACAAACCGCATTTCCAGAGCATGAAGTGTGAGTGCTACGTCGCGTTTCGCGAAGAATTCCGGGACACATACCCTAATTTCATCCCCAGAATTCCGGGACACATACCCTAATTTCATCCCCAGCCGCAATACGTTCGGTCAACCTGAGGAAGTCGAAGGCCAGTAACAAGTGCTCTGACGCATGTTTCTCTCAATTCAGAATCCCTTCCTCCCTAAGGTACACAGTTGCCACGTTGTGGACGAGACCGACGAGCCTGGGACAGTCAGGTTTCTTCGCCCCCGGTCTTCTTCATGGATAGACATCCATGTATCATGATGTCGCGCTCGATTCAAACGAGGAAAGATATGCCTGCTGAAGGGGCGCGAGACAGGCACGACAAAGAAAGGGGAAACGTTATGCGCAGGCACGTTGTGGTAGCTATCGCACTGATTGGGATCGTCTCAGTGGGGATTGCGGCCCAGACCCTGGAGCTTGGGATCGTGGGGAGAGTACCGCCCGCGATGTCCGTTCAACTCACGCTGTTTCAGAGGTTCGCAGTGGAAGTCGGCCTGTCCGGCGCCGGGCCGCTCGTGGCCTTTGCCAAGGTCTATCCTGGGCAATTGGAACTCGGTCCATTGACTCTTCGCTCGCTCGCCGGGCTGGGAGCGGCAGTGGTGTTTTTCCCCGGCGACCTCGTTGCGTATGGCCTCTTCGCCCTGGTAGGGATAGAGGTCCCGATCGGCGACACGCCGTTCACGGCCTTCGGAGAGCTCGGGGTTACCATCTCCCCGGACGTCAGCCCGGCCGGCATCGGCCCGGCCGCGGGAGCGCGGATCGACTTCGACCTGAGTAGATAAAGGGAGCAGTTCGGGTCTCTACGGTGGTCAGGTCTTCATTCTTGGTGTTGCCTCATCCGAGCAGCCTCAGTCCGAAATCTTTCCTCCTCGAGGCACCCGGCGGTTTCGTTGTCGTAGGCGGCGCCGGGTCAAGCATCCAGAGCCGAGGGCCGAAGCGCCGGCCTTGTTGGGAAGACGCTGTGGAATCAACGGCATCGGGACCTGCTAGTCGGCTTTTTCACATGCCTCGCCAGCGAGGCGCCAGTATGTCTCGGGCGCGCGGCGGAACCTCTCCATGCACGCCGTCACCGACGTGCACCCGAAGGGGCCCGGCTGTTCGTCCGTCGGCTCGTGGCACAGGCCGGCCCAGCCGGCGACGTACG
>CAZDDA010000008.1:0-15209 GCA_964504085.1 uncultured Thermotogae bacterium
CAAAGCCTTGGATGGGTCCCGTGCCGATGATCAGAAGGATCACTGCCATAAACAAGGTGGTAATGTTGGCATCGAGCAGGGTAGAAAGCGATTTTTCGAAGCCCGTCCGCACCGAGGCAAGGGCCGACTTCCCGGTCCGTCGTTCCTCCTTGATCCGCTCGAAGATGATCACATTGGCATCGACGGTCATTCCGATTGTCAGAATGATACCCGCGATGCCGGGAAGGGTGAGGGTTGCACCAAACAACACCAATGCGGCAAAGACGATCAGCATGTTCAGCACGAGTGCTATGTCCGCGACGATGCCGAGAATGCGGTAGTAGACCGGCATATACAGCAGAATGATGACAAATCCTATCACAATGGCGATCATCCCGCGCCGGATCGAGTCGCTTCCCAAGGTGGGGCCGACGAGCGACTCCTCGGCAAACCCGACAGCCACCGGCAGGGCACCGGTCCGCAGCACAATAGAGATTCGTGTGGCCTCCTCCTTGGTGAATCGCCCGGTGATCGTTGTGGAGTCCTTCACCGACCGCCAGCCTTGGCCTGCGGCTTGCTTGATCGACTCGGAGATGACCGGCGCGCTGTAGACGGTGTTGTCCAAGACGACCGCCAACCTGTCATTCACTTTCAGTTTTCGCAGCGCGTCCACGAACTGTTCTGCACCTTCCTGCGTGAAGCTGAGGGCGATATACAGCTGTCCGGCGGCCTGCACAGACTGGGAGGTACGCACACGGGCGTCGGCAAGAGCCGCCCCGGTCAGGAGTGGCTCACCTTCCAGCAGATAAGGGATATCATCCCGATCCTCAAGGACCTCTTGCGTAGCTGAGGTTGGTATGATCTCTGAATTGGGACTCGTCCCAGCCTCAATCACCTTGTGGAATCGGAGAATGGCGGTCTGGCCAATCAGATTGCGTGCCTCGCCGGGATCCTTGGCACCAGGGAGGTTCACCAACACTCTCTCTGTTCCCAACCGTTTGATCTCGGCGTTGGCTAGGCCGTACTGGTCAATCCGGTTGTTGAGGATGGTGATGATCCGATCGAGCGTATCGCTTTTTTGGTCGTGATCCATCTGCTCAATGCCCTCCGGTTTGAGGACAAGCCGTGCGCCGCCCTGGAGGTCCAACCCAAGATTGATTCCTGCCTCATCCAACGGCCAAAACGGGTAGAGCAGGGCGAGCGCGCCGAAGACAACCACTAGGATCGACCCAAGGTACAGCCAATCCTTTCGCGTCATGTTGCTGTGCGCCATTCGAAGACCCCTTTGTCGTCTACGACGTTCGCTTCTCGACGATGCTGCTCTTTGCGAGGCGAAGCTTCGCCCCGTCTTCCATGGTCAGTACGACGGAAGTGTCACCGATCGAATCAATCTCGCCATGGATGCCGCCGGCGGTGATCACCTTGTCGCCGCGTTTCAGCCCGCCTATCAGGGCACTGTGTTTGGCCTGACGCTTGCGTTGCGGCCGGATCAACATGAAGTAGAACACCACCGCAAACACGGCGAGGATTAGAATAAGGGGCATCATCCCCTGTAGACCAGTCGCCCCTCCCGAATCTTGGGCGAATCCTACACTCCCGAAGAGAAGAATCACCACCCCGAGTATTAGACCGACTACACGTCCCATACGATCACTCCTTGATATTCACTACGCGCAAATGCCGATAGGTCCCGATAGAAATGAACACGGCACCCACTACACCAAATACAGTGGCCATTATGATCTCTGTGTTCCCCGATACGTTTCTTGCCAAAACGATCACACGCTCCAAAACAAAGAAGAGATCGGCCCAAATTATACAGTATAGCCCCACCAAAATCGACACTTTCAGCCTCTCCCTGTGTGTTGTCCAGCGACCAGTGATGTCGTAGAAGACAGTTGCAGCGGGGACGACCATCCACGTAGCTGCTAGAACCGTTTGAGGTGCGGGAAGAACAGCAATGGCGAACAGAAGCAGAAGGTGTCCGGGAAAGAGAGGAAGGAGCTTGGCCGGGGTTTGTGCGCCTTGGCTGGGTTGTCGTGCCCGGAAAATGATGTAGCCCAGGAATACCATGCTTTCCACGCCGATTCCAGCGTTCAGTGCCGCTGAGAAACCGCCGATGAACAGCACAATGCCAACAAGACCGAGGATGAGAGGGTAGGACCAACTGGGAAGAGCAGCGTCGCTTTTCATGGGATCTCCGGCAAGAAGAGCCGTGCGAGCAGAAACAGAAACCCGAACCCAAGGACATCCGTGAGCGTAGTGAGGAAGATTCCGGAAGCAAGCGCCGGGTCCTTCCCCAGTCCACGCATGCCAAGTGGTATGACCACGCCGGTGACCCCGGCCACTACCAGTGTGAAGAGCATCGCCAGACACGCGGCCACACCCAGCCAGTAGTCTCCCTTCCAGAGGTAGGTGATGACCCCTACTGTCGCACCAATCAGTATGCCGTTGACGATCCCAAGCAGCGCTTCTTTGCGCAACAGCCGCCATCCTACTCGTGGTTCCAGCTCGCCCAATGCCATTCCTCGGGTGATGATCGTCACCGTTTGCATCCCCGCGCTGCCGCCCTGCCCGGCGATCACGCCCATGAGAACGGCAAGGGCGGCCACTTTGGCGATCGTCTCCTCGAATACGCCGACGACCACCGCCGCCAGAAGCGCCGTCGCTAACCGTACGTACAACCACGGAAGTCGCATGCGTAACGACGAGAACCAGGTCGTATCGACCCGCTCCTCTATCGGTACGCTGGCCATACCATAGATGTCCTCGGTAGCCTCCTCGCGGATGACGTCGATGACATCGTCTACGGTGATGACCCCGAGAAGCTTCCGCTCGTCATCGACAACCGGGAGCGCGAAGTAGTTGTACTTGTCAAACAAATGGGCCACATCCTCAGCATCAGTATCTACGGAAACGGTGATTGCGTCGCGCTGCAACAGGTTGTCGAGTTGAGTTTGTGGATTGGCCAAAGTTATGTCGCGCAGGGAAAGCACCCCCTGGAGAATGCCCTGTCCGTCGATGGCATAAGCGTAGTATATGGTCTCCGCTTCTTCGACGCGCCGACGGAGAAGGTCGATCGCTTGTTGGGCCGTCATGTTCAAGGAAAGCGCCACCACCTCCGGAGACATCAACCCACCAGCGGTATCCGGTGGGTAGGCGAGCAGATCGGCGAGCACCTCGGCCTCTTCCCGTCCGAGCCGGGCGAGAAGCTCCTGTTGAACGGTCTCAGGGAGCTCCTCTAGGAGGTCGACGGCATCATCGGGGTCCATTCGGGAAAGGATCTTTATCGCTTCCTCGCGATCTAACTTGGCAAGGAGCTCTGCTGAATCCTCCGGTTCCATTTCACCGAGCGTCTCAGCAGCTGCGCGTCTCAAGTAGAGGCGATGCACCAGCTCGACGGCCTGCTCTTCGGAAAGCTGGGAGAGCGCCTCGGCGATGTCCGCCGGATTCTTCAGGAGCAAATCGCGCAGAATGACCTTCTTTTCTTCCATTACCCCTCCGAGGATGCCATGTCCCTCATTATACACCCCCTATCCACCTGCTCCACCAAATCCCCTCATGGAGAAGGGCTTGGCAGAGTATAGTGTGGTAGCTCCCGCCGAGAAGCCGGACTTTTTTTGTGCCGACCTCTTGATTAGCACAAGCATGGTTTGGAAGGAGGACCAAGATGGGGTCATACGGAAGGGCAAGAGCGGATGCCGGTCGCCGGTCGATGGTCATCGCTCCCACGGCGATGGTAGCCACCAGCCAGCCGCTTGCGGTGCAAGTGGGGATTGACATACTGAAGAGAGGAGGCAGTGCCGTCGATGCGGCGATTGCCGTGAATGCCATGCTCGGACTGGTGGAGCCGATGAGCTGCGGCATCGGCGGCGATCTATTTGCGATCGTCTGGGATGCGAACGGGGAGCAGCTCGTTGGCTTGAATGGGAGCGGTCGCTCGCCCTACGCTCTAACGCGGGAGGTATTCGCAGAGAAAGGGTTGGATCAAATTTCTTTACGCGGCCCGCTCTCGTTGAGCGTCCCCGGCTGCGTCGATGGCTGGTACGCCCTGCACGATCGGTTCGGCGACCTTCCTATGGGAGATCTCCTATTCCCTACAATTCAATACGCGCTGGATGGTTTTCCGGTAACACCGGTGATTGCCTCTTACTGGAAACGGGCGAAGGATCTGTTGGGTGGCGATCCCGGCGCGGCTGCAGTCTACCTTCCCGATGGGCGAACTCCTGCTGCTGGGGAGGTCTTTCGCAACCCCGATCTCGCGCACGTGCTGCAGGTCATTTGTGAGAAAGGGAAAGACGCGTTTTATCGGGGGGAGATCGCCGAGGAAATCGTCTCTACGTCAGGCATGCTTGGTGGATTCTTCTCGCTTGAGGATTTCGCTGACCATACGTCAACATGGGTGGAACCGGTCTCTATCCCCTATCGCGGCTACGACGTGTGGGAGCTTCCACCCAATACGCAGGGGATCGCGGTCTTGGAGATGCTGCACATCCTCGAGGGCTTCGATCTGGCAAAGGTCGGCCACAATTCCGTGGCGACACTCCATCTCATGATTGAGGCGAAGAAGCTCGCCTACGAGGATCGGGCGCGATCCTACGCCGATCCTGATTTCTACGACGTGCCGCTCGACATGCTTCTCTCAGCTGAGCACGCGGCCGTGCAGCGGCAGCGCATCGATCCGGACCGAGCGGTGCTTGAGTTACCGCCGGAGGATCCACGGCTTAGCGAAGGAGACACGGTCTATTTGAGCGTCGTGGACGGCAATCGAAACGCGGTCTCGCTCATCCAGAGCATCTATTACGGGTTCGGATCGGGGATCGCTCCACCGGGCCTGGGGTTCGCGCTGCAGAACCGCGGGGCACTGTTCAGCCTTGATTCCAAGCACGCCAACACGCTTGAGCCGCACAAGCGGCCGTTTCACACGATTATCCCCGGTTTTGTAACGAAAAATGGACAACCTGTCTTCTCGTTCGGGGTGATGGGCGGGGATCAGCAACCGCAGGGCCAGGTGCAGATATTGGCCAACCTGATTGACTTCAACATGGATGCGCAGCAAGCAGGGGATGCGCTCCGTTTCTCCCACGATGGCTCCTCAACTCCAACGGGCGATGTCATGCGCGACGGCGGGATTGTATACCTTGAGCCGGGCATTCCCGAAGCGATCGCCGAGGGATTGCGACAGAAAGGCCACCGCGTGGAATATCGCGAAGACGGCTTTGGCGGCTACCAAGGAATCTGGGTCGATCCTGAGACGAACGTGCTCCACGGTGGCTCCGAACCGCGCAAGGACGGCTGCGCGATCGGGTATTAGGCTTGGACATGACGACGCGAGGGATCGAATGCTTGAAAGTGGCCGGCGTGCGATTCGAGATCCTGCCCTACCGCCATGAAGCAATAGGTGCAAAACCTGTGGCCGAAGCGCTCCACTTGCCCGAGGAGATCGTGATCAAAACGATCGTCTTTCAGGCGGATGATCGGTCGTTTCTTCTAGCACTAATGGGTGGCGATGGTAGCGTTAGCGAGAAGAAGCTTGCGAGGGCGAGCGGTCACAAGAGGGTCTCGCCTGCCACACCGCGCGACGCGGAGCGGGTTACCGGCTATCAGATCGGCGGGATTGGCCCGTTCGGGCTCAAGCAACCCTTCCCGGTGTTCTTGGATGAGGTGACCGCCCAGCGCGACCAAATCGTCATCAACGCCGGGGCGCGCGGAACGATGACGAGGCTATCGACGGCCGACCTCATCAGGCTGACGGGTGCCACAGTGGCGGATATTCGAATTGAATGACAAGTGTTGTCGAGGCTAACCTTCCTGGAGGTCTCCCTTGAGGCCGATGGCCTCGGCGACCTCGCGCATCCCCGCGATGACGTCCTCAAACAACTCGGAGAGTTCCACTCCCAGCATGTTGGCGCCCTTCTGGATGATCTCGCGGTTGGCGCCAGCGGCGAAGCTGCGATCCTTCCACTTCTTGTTGACGGATTTTACCTTCATATCGAGAACGCTCTTTGATGGCCGAACCAGAGCGACTGCGGTCACCAAGCCGGTTAGTTCATCGATCGCGTAGAGGACCTTCTCCATTTTGTGGATCGGCTCTACATCGGTGCACAATCCCCAGCCGTGGGAGAGAACCGCGTGGATGTATTCCTCCGGCCAGCCTCGCTCCCTCAGAATCTCTTCGGTCTTTTTGCAGTGCTGCTCTGAATATTGCTCGTAGTCCAGGTCGTGGACCAGGCCGATCACGCCCCATTTCTCTTCGTCCTGGCCGCGCTTTCTCGCCGCGTAGCGCATGACCCCTTCAACGGCCAGTGCGTGCTTGAGCAAACTCTCGTTTTGGTTGAATTCCTTCAGCAGGGCGAACGCCTCGTCGCGGGTCGGTGTGTGCGTTGTCACGTTGCCTCCCTTCCGAACACTGGTGCGCTGCTACTGTACTGTCTTTCACGTGTTTTGTCCAACAGGGACCTGAATGCGGCGCGGCGTTCTGCTATATTGTGAGAAATCACTGAGAGTCGAGGGATCGTGGATCTTCAATTGAGCACCTTCTTGGCGCTGTTCTTTGTCGCGATCGGTATCGGCGGCTGTGCCAGTCTTCTTGGGGTTGGCGGCGGGATCTTCATGGTCCCTCTGCTGCTTTTGGGTGGGTTCGTGCCGATTACGCAGGAGGCGGTGGGAACGAGCATCGCCGCAGTGGTGTTTACCAGCCTTTCCAGTTCCATTGCCTACGGGATGAAGCGGCTGATCAACGTTCGCATCGGCCTTCTTCTTATGCCTACCACGATCTTCGGGGCTTGGTCTGGCGCACGCCTGACCACCGCGATCAATCCTCGCTGGCTGGCGATCACTTTTGGCCTCCTCTTGATATATCCAATTGCGATGATGATCCAGGGAAAGCCCCCCAAGGAGATTGGTCTCTCGCTTCACGGTCGGGCGAAAGGCGTCCGACTTGGGGTGATCACTGCTCTGCTCGGCCTCGCGGCAGGGGTCGCCTCCGGCCTGTTCGGAATCGGAGGGGGAGCCGTGATGGTACCAGCGCTGGCCGTCTTTCTGGGCCTCGACATGGGTGCGGCGGTAGCCACCAGTCTCTTTGTCATGGCTCCTTCAGCGATGTTTGCTACGTATCAGCATTGGGCCCAGGGACATTTGCACCCAGAGCTTGCTCTTCCCTTGATCCTGGGGATCGTGATCGGCGCTCAGATCGGCCCGCACATTGGAACACGCATCCCCCAAAAGCGCCTAAGACAGCTTTTTGGCCTTGTGCTCCTTTACGCGGCGACTAACATGATCATCAAAGGCGTCCGCTGACGCGGTATCATCGAGGCCGCTTTCAGAAACGTCAGAGGGGGACGACCACGCGCGTTACGGTCCTAACAACTGGGGAACGATCGAGAAGACTTACAACAGCGATGGATCGCTTCGCAACTATCACACGATTCCACCAACGATGCTTGCCACTCTTCGTCTCCCCGACATTGAAGCGACCTACGAGCAGGTCGTGTTCAAGGACTCCCGCGGGATGACGGAAGAGGATCGGGAGTGCATCCTACAGGCAACGCAACGGGAGCTTCTTCAGTTGGATGTGGCAGTGATCCTCCATGGAACCGATACTCTGGCGCAGGCCGGCGAGCTTCTCCACCGCGAGTTGCGTGGCCTCTCCGTTCCAGTGATCCTCACTGGCGCGATGCGCCCCTACGGGTTCCGCGATACCGATGCCCTGCAACACGTCACCGAGGCGCTCCTTGCCGCCCGGCTCGCCTCCCCAGGAGTCTACGTCGTCATGCACAACCGTGTCCTCCGCTTTCCGGGTGTCGCCAAGGACCCCGAGAGACTCACGTTCACCAACATCGCCTCGTTGTAACCAAACCTTGAACCCTCCGCGGCTCGAAACAAACTCCCGTTCTTCTGTTCCTTTCCGCTTTGTAGTACCCCTCTTGACATTCGAGCAGAAACTCGCTAGACTGTTAATTAGCAATCAATGTAGTTGATTGCTAATTTGAGGTGAACGCGATGATCCGGTTTGACAAGATGACGGAGGGCGCGCAGGAACTGTTCCACGAAGCGCAGGACCTCCTGACACGATACAAGCACAATCAGCTCGACGTAGAGCACATTTTCACCGTTCTGGTGACCAAGGAGGGTGTGGGCCGGGACATCCTCCAAGAGATGAGGGTGAACCTGGCCGGGTTGGCCAAGGATCTAGACGTCTTGTTGAGAGGCAAGCCGTCGGTCTCCGGTCCGATTGGTAGCCAGATCTACATCACGCCGCGGCTCGATGCGGTGGTCACCGGCGCCCAGATCGAGGCCGAACGGCTGCACGATGAGTTTGTCGGGGTGGATCATCTCCTCCTCTCGATCGGGCGCACTACTGACCCAAGTCTGAAGCGGATTCTCGATCGGCACCAGATTTCGCCGGAGGAGATCTACGGCGCACTTCGCTCAGTGCGTGGCGAGCAACGGGTCACCGATCGCTCGTCCGAGGAACGCTATCAGATCCTGAAGAAGTACTCGACGAATCTGACGGAGATGGCGAAGCGTGGAGAACTGGATCCGGTGATCGGTCGCGAAGAGGAGATCCGTCGCATGGAGCAGATCCTCTGCCGGCGGCGCAAGAACAACCCCGTTCTGATTGGGGAACCGGGGGTGGGAAAGACAGCGGTAGTCGAAGGGCTGGCGCAACGCATCGCGGGCGATGACGTGACGGATTGCCTCAAGGGCAAGGAGATCGTCGCCCTCGATATCGCGGCGATGGTCGCGGGGTCAAAATTCCGCGGTGAGTTCGAGGATCGGCTCAAGGCTGTCATCAAGGAGATCGAGGCCGCCGCAGGGAAGATGATCGTATTCGTGGACGAGGTGCACACGATCGTGGGCGCCGGTGCGGCCGAGGGTGCAATCGATGCTTCCAACATGCTCAAAGAGCCTCTGTCGCGAGGGAAATTCCAACTGATCGGTGCGACCACCCTCGATGAATACCGCCAGCGGATCGAGAAGGACTCGGCGTTGGAGCGGCGGCTACAGAAAGTGTACGTGCGAGAGCCGACGCTTGAAGAGACAATCGACATTCTCCAAGGCTTGCGAGAGACGCTGGAGGAACACCACGACGTCAAGATTACCGAGGACGCAATCCGCGCCGCCGCCAAGCTATCCGAGCGCTACATCTCCGACCGCTTCCTACCGGACAAGGCAATCGACCTGGTCGACGAGGCGGCGAGCCGTATTCGCGTCGACGGAAGCGGTGAAGAGGTGACCGAGGCCGCGATTGCCGGTCTCGTTTCCCAGTGGACAGGTATTCCTGCCGAGCGGATGCTCGAAGAGGAGCGAACGCGACTGGCCAACATGGAGGATCTTCTCCATACACGCGTGATAAACCAAGAAGAAGGGGTGCGTGCAGTGGCAGAAGCGGTTCGCCACTCACGGGCCGGGCTCGCCGACCCACGTCGGCCGATCGGTACCTTCCTGTTCCTCGGCCCAACCGGCGTGGGAAAGACCGAGCTGGCCAAGGCACTGGCTGCATTCCTGTTTGGAAGCGACACCGCGCTTCTACGGATCGACATGTCCGAATACATGGAACGTCACACCGTGGCGCGGTTGATCGGTTCCCCGCCGGGGTATGTCGGCTACGAGGAAGGCGGGCAGCTCACCGAGGCGGTGAGACGGCGCCCGTACCAAGTGGTCCTGTTTGATGAAGCGGAAAAGGCCCATTCGCAGGTGATGAACCTGCTCCTGCAGCTGCTCGACGAAGGACGGTTGACCGACGGCCACGGCCGCACGGTTGATTTCCGCCACACGATCATCATCATGACCTCGAACGTAGGAAGTGAGCACTTCCAGGAGGACACTTCCGAGGAGCAGATCCACGAGAAGATCCACGCTGAGTTGAAGCGCACCTTCCGGCCGGAATTCTTGAACCGGATCGACGAGACGATCATCTTTCATCCGCTCTCCAAGGAGGCGATTCTGCAGATCGTCGACTTGAAAGCTGCCGCGTTGAACAAGCGCCTTGCCGAGCAAGGAATCTTTCTCACTCTCACTGACAAGGCAAAGCAGGTATTGTCGAAGGAAGGATACGATCCCCACTACGGTGCGCGGCCGCTCGAACGCGCCCTGAAGCGCCTGGTGGAAAACCCGCTCGCAATGAAGATCGTCTCCAGAGAGATCAAAGAGGGCGATCACGTCACCGTCGATGCGGCCGCGATGGCAGATGCACTGGTGATTCGGAACCAATAATCCGTCGGTATTGTCGCTATCAGAGAGCCGTTCGTGGCGCAACTAGTGTCCCTTCGATATAATTCCGGCATTTCATTGTCAAGGGAGGTGCGATGATGGCGAAGACTCGGGATGAGCTTTTGCGTGAGGTCGAAGACAAGGGGATTCTGTTCGTCCAGCTTTGGTTCACGGACCTTCTCGGAAACCTGAAGAGCGTTGAAATACCCGCATCCGAGTTGGGACAGGCCCTCGAAGAGGGGATCGGCTTTGATGGGTCTTCCATTCATGGATTCGCTCGAATCGATGAAAGTGATATGGTTGCCATGCCTGCCCCGAGTACGTTCGCCCTCCTTCCCTGGGGCAAAGTGGCTCGCGTGATTTGCGACATTCTGGAACCGGACGGAAGTCCGTACAAGGGCGACCCAAGGTGGGCTCTCAAACGTGCGCTCGCTCGGGCCGAAAAGCTGGGCTACAGTATGGCTGTAGGCCCGGAAGTGGAGTATTTCTACCTGCGCTCTGATTCCTGTGCGGAGACCCTGGATGACGGTGGATACTTCGACCTGGTGCCACCGGACCTCGGAATCGACATCCGCAGGGAAACAGTGCTTGCACTCGAGGCAATGGGGATAAAGGTTGAGGCAGCCCATCACGAAGTTGCCTCCAGCCAGCAAGAGATCGACCTGCGACACAACGACGCCCTAACCATGGCCGACAGCCTCATGACCTGTCGCTTCGTGGTGAAGGAAATCGCGCGACGACACGGGGTCCACGCTACGTTTATGCCCAAGCCCCTGTTTGGAAAAAACGGCTCCGGAATGCACATAAACCAGTCTCTCTTCGACAAAGACGGCCGGAATGCTTTCTTTGCCCCCTCTTCGCCCCTGCATCTCTCATCCGTTGCCAGAGCCTATACTGCGGGGATTATGCAGCATGCGGAAGAGAGCATCGGGGTGTGTGCTCAGTGGGTGAACTCGTACAAGCGGCTTGTCCCCGGCTACGAAGCGCCGGTGTACATCACGTGGTCACCGCGTAATCGCAGCAACATGATCCGCATCCCGTTGAGCAAACCTGGCAAAGAAGAGACCTGCCGCATCGAGTTCCGTGCTCCGGATCCGGCATGCAATCCTTACCTCGCGTTGGCCACCATACTCCATGCGGGGCTTGAAGGGATCGAGAAGGAGTACCCGCTTCCCGCCCCCGTGGACAAAGACGTCTTTGCGATGAGCGAGGCCGAGCGTGAAGCGCTCGGCATTGAGACGCTGCCGGGAAGCCTCAACGAAGCCATCGCCTGCATGAAGGATAGTGACCTTGTCCGAAGCGCCTTGGGGGATCACATCTTCGACAAGTTCATCCAGAACAAGCGGATCGAATGGGATGCCTACCGCTCCCAGGTGCATCAATACGAACTGGATCGATACCTCGCCGTCCTGTAGGCACGATCGACTGCTGGATTTCCTAAAGCACACACTCGGGTGCCCTCGGCTTATCGGTGAGCTTTGTGAGAGCCGGTTCGCCAATCGGCCGCCCCACCAGTCAATGATCTTAGGATGACGCTTCTCAGCTTCCGTGCAGTCTCTCCTGGGTCTTCTGATTCGATCGACAACCAGGCCCCGAGTGCTGCGCGAGTAGACGCAAGCGAGTTGCTCTGGATTGCAACACCGTGCTAAGCTCCGTTAGATCAGTGTCGAAGGGGACTCTTGTGGATGACAGATCTCAACAGGTTCTCGACTTTGCAGTTGCGAAGGAGAAAGAGGCAGAGAAGTTCTATCTTTGCTGGTCAGAGCGTGCCAACGACGAGGAAGTGAGCCGTCTGCTTACGGAGCTTGCGTCCGACGAGCGCAGGCACGTTGAGAAGCTGTCCAATATCACCCCTGGCGCGCTCATTGCCGAGGGCCCCGGACCTCCTGATTTCAAGCTCTCGGAGCTCCTGGCCGATGTCCCTGCCCAGCCGGATATGACGCTTGTCGATGCGCTTGCCGCCGCCATCCGGCGCGAAGAGAAGGCGATCACCCTCTACGACCGGCTACGTCGGTCAACCACCACTGAGGAAGCCCTGTTCACCGCTCTTGTCGAGGAGGAACGCCGACACAAACATCGCCTGGAGTTGAACTACGCCAAGCTCAAGCGCCACTTCAATGGCAGCTAGTGCACGAAACCTCTGAGTGGATGGAGTTGAAGGGGATCGCATCTTGCATTCCAGCTCTGGTATTCGCTGGAAGATATGGGGAGACCTCAGCTGGCCGAGAGAGTAGAGGATCACACGTCGTGGGTCTTCTCTCTCCTGGAATCGATGATCCATCATGGAGAAGACGCCCTCGGCGAGGGCGTCTTCTCTAACGTATTGGGAGTGGCGGACGCTCTTAGAACTCTAGCTTTCACGAATCATGGACGAGATCGCGTCGCTTACCGGGTCTCCAACCGGCCCTATGTAGCGGTCTGCGTGCCGTCCTTCCCGTTTGGCATCCCCTAGTGAACTACTTCTGAACTCGGTAGTTCAAACGTGGGTGGAGACTTACAACCAGAAAGCCCCCAAATCGAAATCCACACCGAACGAAGGCGTGATGCGCAACACAGACGAACATCCTGCTTCTCTGTTACAGTAACCAGGACCAGTTTCGTAATGGCGAGGAGTGGGATGCTCATCTTGAAAAAAAGGAAAGGTTTCCGCGGTACGAGAATTCTGCTAGCAATACTAGGAACTTTGTTCGTTGCCGGTGGAGCGGTTTTCGGGCAGAGTGTTTCGCCCGATTCTGAGGTTCGCATCACTCGGTACGTCTCCACCGCTTACGCACTTCCAGAAAGTCAGTTTATGGTGACGCTGCGTCTTGAAACGAAGCACGATCTGGCAGGAGTTGGCGTCCACGAGATTCTCCCCCTCGGGTGGAGGATCCATCCGTTGGAGAATGCCGGAGCAGCGTTCAAACGAGCGAAGGGTGAGTGGGTATTCAACGAGACGATTCACGCTGGGAGTACGCGACAGCTCGTCTACGAGGTGTCGATTCCCGGTGCCGACCAGTGGATGACCGAACCTCTACCGGCTTGCTTTTCGATAACCGGGACGCTTCAGGCCAAAGTCCCCGCCCTGGAAGTGCTGACAACCGGTGATTCTACGCTACAGGTTGTTTCTGCACTGCCCATTCCAAACGCGATTGCCCACTTGGTGCCGCAAACGAGCAAAGAGCCGGACTCAATCGATCTGCGTCTGCCACAGACCCTCACACGGGACCAGTTGACGCGCGCACTCGAACTGTGGCAGTGGGATATTCCCGTCCCGCGGACTAACGGCGAGCGGATCGATCTTGCGACCATGAATAGGCTCGCGGCCCACTATGAGACGTGTACGCCTGTGGATCGATCACTCCCTCTCGGTTTGGATCCCGAGCTTGTGGCCGTGCGAACAATCAGCACGTTTCTCCCTTATGACAGCGTGTTGCCTCCAGAAGGGTGCCTTGATCCCGGCCTGGATGCGCGTCGATTTGCTGTAACCGTCGACATCACGCCAGGCCATGACGCATACGGAGTGGGACTGAAAGAATGGGTCCCGGACGGCTGGCGCGTCACTCCGGTCAAACACGAGGGCTTTTGGTATCGAAGCTCTCAAACGGACTGGGTCTATCCAAAGAAACTTCTAGCAGGAGAAACTGTGCAAATTGTGTATCAGGTCGAGGTTTTGCCCTCACCGGCGGATGATTTGGAAGCACACAACGACTGTTGTGGACGGGACGCCACGCTTGTGGGGACGGTCTCCAGCGGTCTTGAGTGCAGCGAGCAGGACGTGACGGGGGAGGCAAGCATCCATGTGTGGGATTGTCTTGCGGTCATCCTTGCTGTCTCTCGTTGGGATGCCGAATCGGACGGACTGGATGTCACTCTATCCGATCTGATTTCCTTTCCTCAGGTGCAGCGCGCCGTCGCGATCTGGTTGGAGGGCGCTCCGCTTCCTTACACGTGTGGCTATACGGTCGGTTACGAGACGCTGAAGGCGATTGTTGCCTACTGGCTCACCGACACTCCAGTTACTAAAGCGCTGCCCGAGACGCCTGTGGGATCATGTGAGGATCTCGGACCGGGGTGCTACGTGCCGCCGGGCTCCTACGACTGGTTCTGCCGGATGAAGGAACACCAACCAGCGACTGACCGCGTAGGCGTTCCTCCTTCCAAGCCACCAATTGTTGATGCTGGCCCGGACCTTACGCTCAGTTGCTCAATCCGGGTTGCGACTCTCACGGCAACTGTCCTAGGGGGTGTTCCGCCCTACGTCTACGAGTGGCTAAACCCCAGTGGGAAGCTGCTCGGGAGCACCCCTTCTATTGCCGTACGTGACCCAGGGACCTACACCCTCATCGTGACAGGCTGTGGCGGCTGTCGGGGTATCGACACCGTTAGCGTTACCGAAGATATCGAACCCCCAAGTGTTGCAGCTGAGGTTAGCCAGCTGATGACTTGTTCAGATACTCGCGTCACCCTTACTGTGGCCGCCAAAGGCGGTCGGCCGCCCTACGCCATTGAGTGGACAAAGCCAGGGGGAGGAGTGATTGGAAGCACCGCATGTGTCACCGTGAGTGAACCGGGGAGCTACTGTGTCACCGCAACCGGGGCCAACGGCTGTTCAGCCAGTGACACGATCACTGTGCTAGAGGACGTCGAGTCTCCGACAGTTGATGTTGGCGCCGATCGCCATTTGGACTGTCGCGTGCGTCAAGTCACTTTGGAAGCAACCGTTACGGGTGGTAGGGCACCAATTACCTACGCATGGAGGAACTCGGTGGGAGCGGTTGTGGGAACGTCCGATGAGTGCACGGTGGAAGCACCGGATGTATATACTCTCACCGTGACCGGAGCCAACGGCTGCTCGGCGAGTGACACGGTCACCGTTACCGAGGATGTTGAGCCGCCGGTGGTGGACGCGGGGGGGAATCAGACTCTCACCTGCGTGCTGACCGAGGCCACCCTCAGCGCCAATGTGAGCGGAGGAAGACCGCCCTACGCCATTGAGTGGACAAAGCCAGGGGGAGGAGTGATTGGAAGCACCG
>CAZDDA010000008.1:15309-19241 GCA_964504085.1 uncultured Thermotogae bacterium
ACGGCTGCTCGGCGAGTGACACGGTCACCGTTACCGAGGATGTTGAGCCGCCGGTCGTCGAGGCCGGACCCGATCGACACATAACCTGTGCCCACTCCGAGGTTACGCTGAACGCCACGGCAAGTGGTGGCAGGGAGCCGTACGCCTTTGTGTGGCAGGACGGGAGCGGCACAACCGTTGCGTGCACCCAATCGATCGTCGTCTCCGAGCCCGGAACGTATTTTGTGACCGTCGTGGGCGTCAACGGATGTTGTGTGAGCGATGAGGTGACGGTGACCCAAGACATCGCATCACCTGTGGTGGATGCCGGCCTGGATCGAGAGCTTACCTGCGCCAACGCCGAGGCGTTCATCGATGTGAGCGTTTACGGAGGGACTCCACCGTACACGTATCTCTGGACCGACGAGTGTGGCATGGAGATCGCCGTCACCGAGGACATCACTGTGACGCTTCCGGGCTTGTACATCGTCACCGTCATTGGGGCCAACGGCTGTTCGTCAAGTGCCTCAGTAAACGTAATCAACAGGATCGAACCCCCCAAGGTGAACGCCGGTCAAGACAAGGTGTTGACCTGCGAGATCGGAGAGGTCCTACTCGACGCCACCGTCAGCGGTGGTGTGACGCCCTACCAGTATGTATGGACAAACACGTGTGGCGTTGTGGTCGGAAGGACAGAGGATCTCATGGTCACCCTGCCGAGCCTCTACACCCTTACCGTGATCACAGCGGATGGCTGCATCGCCTTGGATAGCGTTGAGGTCACCCAGGAATCGGAGAGCAAGCCAACCAGTCTCTAGGATCCTTCAACCACAGTAACCTCTATTCCCGTCTGGGAAAAGAGCCTGCATTCGTTTTCCGGCCAAGACTAAGACGCATCCAATGCGATTGCTGCGCACTTGACCACACGGAGCACAAAATGCCTTTCTGAAGGGATTTTGCGCTTCATGTAGGGATTCCCTACAGACCCGGCATGGCCTGTCCATTCAGGCTGAGCTGATGGGTGGCGACACGAGGCCGTGAAGTCACGAAAGTTGCATTGATTACCTCTTGACCTGTCCATTCTTGACGGTAAGATCGATGGGAGAGCTCACATGACGAGTGCAAAATTGCTTTGGAGTGCAATCCGGCTAGAATGTTTTGGTGGCATCAAACAGGATGTGCTGAGAGGTGTATGCGTTGGACCCCGATACCCGGCTTCAACCCAACGAGAAGCGTATAGCGTACCGCGTTATCGACGATGAAGCGATTCTCATCGATCTTCAGAGCGGGAATTACTACACCATCGTTGACGTTGGTAGCATCATCTGGCAGATGATTGATGCCCACTGGACTCTCCGAGACATTGGGTTGGCCGTATCTGAGCGGTATGGCGTAGAGCTGGAAAGCGTTGGCTCGGAAGTCGAAACCTTCGTAGATGCCCTCCTTGATGAAGGCCTCATCAGGATCTCCAATGAGACCTCCGCACGTGCCAATCCACGGCAGAGCGAGGGATTGAATCCGGCGTACACCACGCCAACATTCACTGCCCATCGAGACATGGCAGAGCTCCTGGCGCTGGATCCACCGACGCCAGGTGGCGCGCAGGAGTTCCTCTGGCGAGATCCCGGTTGGAAAGACACAAACGGCCCGACTGCATGAGTCCCTTTCCCTCTCCGTCTGACGCGACCCCGCTTGTGAGCTGCGTGATTTCGGTCTTCAATGGGGAGCGGTACCTTGCAGAGGCCCTGGATAGTGCCCTTTCCCAGACCTATCAGTCGGTGGAAGTCATCGTCGCGGACGATGGGTCCACGGATCGAACAGCTGAGATTGCAGCGAAGTATCAAGGGCGGGTGCGATACATGTATCAGGAGCACAAAGGCGCGGCGGCAGCCAAGAACATGGTTCTTCGGTCAACCAAAGGGGAGTTCGTCGCGTTTCTCGATGCGGACGATCTCTGGCACCCGGACAAGCTGGCCTTGCAGGTCGCGGCGGTTCATGAGAAACCTGAGATCGATCTTTGCTTCACGAACTACCGCAACTTCTGGGTTCCGGAGATGCGAGACGAAGAGCGCAAGTATCGTGGACACCCGCTAGTGTCACCGGAGGGAGCTTGGAGCATCTGCACTCTCTTGACGCACCGGAGCATCTTCACGCGCCACGGAGTGTTCAACGAGAAGCTTCATGGCTACGAAAACATCACCTGGATGCTTGCGACCGCCCGGGCAGGGGCGGTCATCAAGGTCCTGCCGGAGACTCTCATGTACCGCAGGATTCACAACACGAACCAGTCAAGGGAGCAGGTTTTGGATGACGAATTCTTCGCTGTGGTCAGGGCGTGGCTGGCATATCGCCGCGAAACGATGTAAGGGAAGAAACTGGAACGGTTGCCCGGTGGCAATGACCGGGCTTCAATCGGGAGGGATCATGATCCGAGATGAGCTTCCTGTTAAGGGGTAAGGAGCTCTGGCCATGCATGTGGGGCGTCTTGGCCCCGGCTGTCGATTTTCTGACGGATCCGTGTTGGCGAAGACACGAGTTCGTCGTTTCGAGCTGGCATGGTGGTCCAAGCCTGGTCCCGCACGATGCGCTGTATCGGCGGCTTACCGTGCGAGATTCCGACGGAGATCCTCATCATGCGTGAGCCCGACGCCACGGAAGAGCGGTGCCTCGACCAGGCCGTCCCTGCAAAAACGAGCTACGAAACCCCCATTGGACCCGAGGGACGACCGGGGCAGGTGAATCCCTCTCCTCGATCGCGTAATGAGGAGTTCCCGAACGGTAGCGGTGACCGTCCGGCGCAGGTATTGGCGAACAGGAGCTGGAGGGACGCGCGACTTATGTCGGCCGAGCCGACGGCGCAGCTGTTCGTCGACCTCAGTCGAGGCTTCGATATGGCGCTGGGCCAGAGCCTGGCCTCCGTTCAGGAGTTCTTCCTGGCTGTGGCCGGAGGTGTGGCGCGTCTTAGAGTGGTGGGGAGTGATCTCGCGGATCACCTTCTTCGGCCCTGGAAGCACCTGATGGTGCCACGGTCCGCACACGTAACGCCGGCTCTATCGATCGATGTGTGGGACGAGAACGCCACGCAGGTCAGGTGCCAGGTTCGAGATTCAGCGGTCTCTTCCCAGGCGAAGACAGCCTTTTCCGCGGATGGGCGATTCAGTGCAGAGCAATTGTCTCGGACGCTGAGCTGCCTTGATCGCCGCACGGGTCGGCTGCTTGCCTCCGTTGTGTGGGATGATCGAGTTCCGCCCTACGAATGGGCCAAGCCGCTATGTGTTCCCTTGCTCCATTGGTGCGAAGCGCAAGGCGTGCACACGGTGCACGCTGGTCTGACATCCCATGCAGGAAACGGAGTCTTGCTTCCCGGAATGAGCGGGGCCGGCAAATCGACGGCCGCGCTGGGCTGCGTCGTAGGTGGGCACGGATTCCTCGCCGACGATCTGGTAGGAGTGCAGTGCCTTCCCGGCAACACGTATCTCGGGCACAGCCTCTATGGCTCACTCTCCATTGCAAAACAGCATCTTAGGAGATTCCCGGAGGCGGCACGGTATGCGATTCCCAATCCTTGTCCCGATGATGGCAAGCACCTGGTTGCACTGTGGGGGGGATTTCCGCATTTGCTGCAACGATCAGTGCGCGTTCAGGCCATTGCGATCCCTCGGATTACGGGCCGCCGGGAATCGAGAGTCCTACCTGCCAGAAAGCGGGATGCCCTCATCGCTGTGGGAGTCAGCTCGCTGCTCCTCATTCCACAGCGGGACAACCGTCTCCTCGAGATTCTGTCGGGGATGGTCGAGCAGTTGCCTTGCTTCTGGCTGGAGTTGGGGCATGACGTCGGGAATATCGCAGCGCGTGTCGAAGAGATCATCGAACGTGAGGCCCCATGATGAGGTACTCCGTGAAGGGTCGGGCACGAATCAAACCGTGATGCCCGGATGGGAATCAAGGGGGTG
>CAZDDA010000009.1:0-19031 GCA_964504085.1 uncultured Thermotogae bacterium
GTTTCGCCGTACTGGTCAATTGCGGCTTCCCGGAACCCTCTCAGAACGCCACGTGCGTGGGCATCTGTCAACGGTTTGCGCAGAGCGTGGGATTCGAATGGGCCGGCGCGCTTGCCTTCGGCGCAGCCGGTGCACCAACACGCAGAGTCCGCCGGGCCATCGAACTGGCTGCACAGGACCTTGCCGCGGGCAAGGTCCTCTCAAAAGAGACGTGCTTGCCAAGACCCGTTATTCCACCGCGGCTGTACCCGCTCACGAACTTCGCGTGGAAGCTCCAGGCGAGGCGCCAGGGCACAAAAGAGAACCTACACGCCACACCGTATGCCTGATCCGTGTAGTAGACGGTGTGCCCAAGCAGATTCCTCTCAAGCCCGAGGCAGGACAAACCAGGTGCCCGCGAAGAGCAATCCCAACCCGACCAACCTGCCTACTTTGAGTGGAACTGCACCTGCGCCTCCCCAGCCAAGACTGTCTACTAGGACGGCAACGAGCATCTGTCCGAAGAAAATCGCAGCCACACCGGCAGCGACCCCGGTACGGGGCAGAGAATAGGCAACCCCAAAAATGATGCCCAAACCGAGTGCACCGGCCGCCACAACGATGAGGATGGGCGAACTTCGCAATGAACCAGACAGCGACAGTTGTCCCGCAACACCTAGAACCAACAAGAGTAGACCCGCAAGGATTCCGCCAGCGAAGTTCACCAGGAGCCCCGTGCGGATGGGCCCAACCTGCCTTCCCAACCAGGTGTTCAGCGTCGCCTGCGTGCCGATCGCTAGGCCGGTGCCTACTGCGCTGACAAGTGCGACGATCGTCGCCCTTTGCATGCTGCCTCCCGACATACGTGTACCAATTCTACCCCCATCGGTCCGGTCAGGAAAGATGGCGGAGATCCTCACCTACTTGCCGAGCCAGACTTCGAGGCGTCAACCAGAGATCGGTCGCAAGCCCAATCGCTAGTAGTAGACCCGCCTCATCAGAACCTTCCCCATCGGCGAGAGTTCTATCCCCTCAAGCTCAAGCAACGCACGCTTCATCTTGCGCCCACCCTGATACCCTCCGAGCTCTCCGCCTGCTCTGATCGCTCGGTGACACGGGATGATGATCGGAAACGGATTGGTGGCAAGCGCTCTCCCCACCGCTCTGGCTCCTGCGGGAATCCCCAGGCTGCTGGCAATCCGTCCGTAGGTGCTCACCCAGCCTCGCGGAATCCTGTGCTCGGCCAGAAGGACACGTTGTTGAAACGAAGAGCACCGCTCCAGCGCAACCATCTCCAACCCGAAATCGACGGCTTCTCCTCCAAGAAACGCCTGCATCCGTTCCCCGAGTTCAGCGATGAGAGAAATCGAACGAGGTCGAGCGTCAGCAAACGCTGTCTGAACGAGCATCTGCACCGGAGTCTGTGGCACAGGAAGAAACACCCGCACGACCTTCGGAATCTGCTCAGTCTCCTGCCAGACGATGCCGAGTGCGCCGAAGGCAGAACGCTGCAACATATAGCAAACTGGTATCATCCTCGTTCCCTCACGTGTGGTCATTGCCGCAGTATCCTCACGCGCCCAGCCATCGAATGCCTACATCAAGCCGCTTTTGAGAGAAGCCAAGAATTTTACGCAAGAGAGAGCACCTCTATCGACTCATGCCTGTCGCTACAAGAGGCACTCACGTGGACGTCGGCTTGAGCGACGGACCGGTATTACCAGGGATTTGCTTAGCAGTACTCCTCGCGAGGCGGAGAGAAAACCTCCACCGCCGATGCATCCTCCAGTATTCGATAGCTGTGCGGCGCATCCCCAGGGATTACGTAGCTGTCGTCCGGCTCAATCTCCGTTGATACACCATCGATGGTCAACTCGAAACGGCCTTGAACGCAGTAGCCGGCCTGCTCGTGGGGATGAGAGTGAGTGCCTACTGTCTGCCCCACCTTGAAGGTCATTAGGGTGACCATCATCCGCTCCCCGGTCACCCCAAGGAGAAACTTCACCCCTCTGAAACTGCGTTTCTTCCTTTCCGTTGCCTTTACGATCATTAAGGTCCCTTTCTTCAGAATCGCACAACGCCTTCTGCAACGAGCACCACTTGCCCTCCCACTCGCACGGCAGTGGCCTCATCCCCCTCGCGATCCACCTCGACAAACAGCGTGCTCGGTCGGCCGATCTCCGCACCCTGCTCACTGACAATGTGCGTTGTCGGATCGGTCAGCGGAACGGCGCGGTGACAAACGAGATATGCACCCAGGGCGCCGTTGGCGCTGCCGGTAGCCGGATCTTCCGGCACACCGAGAAGCGGGGCGAACATGCGACAGTGCACCGTCGATTCGGCTCGCTCCGTCTCGAGGGAGAAGACCATCACACAATAGGTACCCGCAGCGCAGCAAACCCGATCGAGCGCAGCCGCGTTGAGCTTGCCAGCACCCAAGGCCTGAACCTCGGCCAAAGAACGCACCGGCACCATCATCTGGGGCACGCCAGTGGAGACGACCTGCACCGGCAGCCCCGTCTCGGTGATCGCTTTGGCGTCCAAACCGAGTCCCTCAGCCAGTTCGGAGACCTCCTCCAAGATGGCGTGAAATGTAGGACGATCCTGGGTCATCACCACTTTCTCCACCTTTCCACCGACCACGTACAGATCGGCAGGTAAGACGCCCACTCCCAATTCAAAAAGCACTTGAGTGACCGGCTCAGACCGAGGAACCCTGCCCAGGTGAGCCAGGGCCCAGTGGGTCCCCACCACGGGATGGCCGGCGAACGGCAACTCGGCCGCAGGAGTAAAGATCCGTACCTTGAAGTCAGCCTCGGCCGCCTGTGGCGGAAGCACGAACGTCGTCTCCGAGAGGTTCATCTCCCGCGCCAGAGATTGCATCTCCTCGTCGTTGAGGCCCTCGGCGTCGGGGAAAACGGCCAGGGGGTTGCCGCCGAAGGGCTTGTCCGTAAAAACGTCAACCTGAATAAAGGCGTATTCGTTCATCCGTACTCCGTTTGTCTCTACACCTCGTAGACCGGCGCGTGCCAGTCCGAGCGTACACCCTCTTTGCCACGCGCGACCGCTTCGTAACGACTCGCCAGGGAGGTTGTGATCGGCCCCGGCTTTCCGCCGCTGACCGGCCGATGATCTACAGACACGATGGAAGTAACCTCCATTGCCGTGCCGCAGAGAAACGCCTCATCGGCCGCGTAGAGTTCCGTACGGTCGATCGGCCGCTCCTCCACAGGCACTCCCATCTCCGCAGCAAGCTCAATCAGAGTCGCTCGCGTGATCCCCTCCAGGATGTTGTCGGTAACCGGCGGAGTAACCAAGTTGCCGTGCCGGCCGATAAACAAGTTGGCAGCGCTGCCTTCCGAGACATGCCCATCCTGACAGAGGAGAAGTGCATCGTCGAAACCGTTCAGGTGCGCCTCGGTCTTGGCCAGGGCGGCATTGACGTAGGCGCCCGTGATCTTGCCACGGGCGGGAATGGTATTGTCCTCCAAACGACGCCACGAGGAGAACATTACGCTGATTCCTTCGGGCTTGTCGATGTATTTGCCGAACGGGACAGCGAACATTGAGGTCTCCGTCTCTAGATCGTGCAGTCGCACTCCGACGGCACCGGTGGCCTTGTATGCCAGCGGCCGCAGGTAGACATCGGCCTTGAACGCTTCCTTTCGCAGCAGCTCGACAGCGATGTCTGCAAGCTGTTGTCCGGTGTATGGCACTTCGAGAAACAGGATGCGGCAATTGCGGAGGAAGCGTTCCAAGTGCTCTTGGAGTCTGAATAGATAGAGCTGTTGCTGTTCGTCGTTCCAATAGGCACGAATCCCCTCGAAGATCCCCGTACCGTAATTGAACGCCGCGGTCATGATACTGACTTTGGCCTGCGCGATGGGCACGATCTTCCCCTGGAAGAATGCGTATCGATTCTCTACAGGCATTGCGTCACAAACCTCCTTGGTTGTCGATTGGTGCTTACATTCCCTGGCTTACATACGATCTTGCAGAGCCCGGATGCCGAGATTTTACTGGCATCCCTGTATCGGTACACCGCGCCCTTGGCTTTGCCCGCAGCGGCATCGTCCAGCCGAAGCGCTCGTATTGGCAACTCCATTCTCCGTGAACCTCCGCCACGTATTGCACCAACCAAACCAATGGGGAGCTCTAGCATCTGTACCTTTGGCCAAAAGAAGCTTACTGCGTGGACCAACCTACCCAGAGCGAACAACCACCCTGGCAATACTTATTTGTGGTTCGCCTAGAGCAGGCTTCAGTGAAATACGGGTTGCTCACCCGTGACCTTTTCGATCAACACCTCCAGCCGCTCGACAAGGGCAACAACCCCCTCGCTTTCACGGGCATCATCTGCCCACAAGCTTACTGAGTGAGTCAGCCCGTTGTCTCGAAGCACAAAACTGTACTGGACCTCCTCAGGAACCCCAAGCCGATCGGAAGACTCCCTGCTTTCAACCTCAATAGCACGGATCAACTTCCAGAGATCCGAGTTCTCCTGTCCCGCAAGCAAGACGGACCCGTAGTCCACTACCTCCCCCCGCACATTGTGTGTGACGGAAAGCGCTCCTTGCGTGTCCACAGTGACGGTCCATTCGCCAAATCCCTCGATATGGTAGGCGCCCCCGCTAGAGAACTCGAAGGCTTGTTGCTCTGCTTCCTGCTTCAACGATACGTAGCCTGAAGCAAGAGCAAGGATCGCCGCCCAAACGATCACAAGCAGTATCGCATTTTTCATGACTTGCACCTCCCAATGCTGCGGCCAGGCTTCAGCTCCCTCGGCTACCAGCCCAGCGTAGTCGGAATTTGTTTGTATTAATCAGCTCATTAACCATAGTACACCCAACAGCCTCTGCAGAGAAATGGATGATGTTCACGCTGTCCTTTCCTATCCCAGAGTTGTCGCACGTCTACCTTCTTGAGGATTAAACTGAACCGTTTTTGGAAACAACGGGAGGTCACAGGTTGGATTCCAAAGGTGAACCGAACCACTGCACAGCGGGTGAACCAACGGATCGACGTCAACAAACCGCCAAGCCACAGGAATCACAAGCCCAGAGCACGGCAGCGGAAAAGACCATTCCAGCGCTCGAAGAAAGGGTAAAGGCGCTGCTTGACCGAACCCTCTACTGCGTGTTCGTACACAATTTGGAGGCCAGGGACATGAGCCTCGATAAAAAGACACTATCACCAAAACGTACGATACAGGAAAGACCTTTGTCTTTGGTTCACTCGATGAAGTCCCTATCGTCCAGCTCAGTGAGGCACCAGTCAATTCGGGAATCAGCGTTCCTACAAAAAACATCGGTGTGTTCCAAGTGGTCTCCTTGGAACGAAATGCGTTCACGAAAAGTGATTCCCGTTTGCTGAAACTCCTACTGAGACACACGGCCGGAGCGGTGAAGCGGCTTCGGCTACAGGAGTAAATCCTGGAGCAAGCCAACCGAGATGCGTCGACTGGGGTTTACAACCGCCATTACTTCATGCAGATGATCAAAAGAGAACTCGCTCGGGCCAGACGATACCAGCACTCCATTGGCTTTCTAATGATCGACATCAACCGCTCCAAAAAGATCAACGATCGATTCGGCCATCAGGTCGGCGACAAAGTCTTGCAGGCAATAGCGGCTTTGCTTGAGGAGACGGTCCGGGAGACGGACATTGTAGTCCGCTACAGCGGAGATGAATTCCTCATCGTGCCTCCTGAAACCGGGGAAAAGGCTGAATACCTGCTGCATCGGATCAATAAGTGGGAGCTGTCATTTGTAGCAGCCGGGGCAGCTTAGCTCTCACAGCACAGGGATTTCTCCGCAACCCCGCGCCGGGCTACAATGGGTGAGGTGCATTACGCAGGAGGTGGAACCATGTGGAAAGAGTTTAGGAATTTCATCACCAAGGGGAATCTGTTGCAGTTGGCGATCGCGTTCATCATGGGAGTGGCGTTCGCGACTCTCGTTAAGTCGTTCATCGAAGACATTATCATGCCACTCGTCGGAAAGGCCGCTGGAAACGTTGATTTTGCCAACCTGTACGTCAATCTGTCTGGCCAAGCATACGAGTCTGCCAATGCAGCTCGCGAGGCAGGTGCCGCGGCAATCTACTACGGCGCGTTCATCAACAACCTCGTCAACTTCCTCCTTATCGCGTTTGTCGTCTTCCTGCTCGTCAAGGGCTACCAGCGGATGCAAAAGCCAAAGGAAGTTGGACCACCGACGACAAAAGACTGCCAATTCTGCAAGACTACAATCCCCATCGAGGCAACGCGCTGTCCCAACTGCACCTCGGAGCTCGGCACCTGAGAGAATCGGTTGGCTCGTTCTTCAAAAAAGGAACTCTCTGGCTCTACGTGCCACCTGGTAGACGTTTCTTACCGGTGAGGGCCGTTGTGCGTTGCCCTGTGGGTGATATACGTGTGCTCCGTTGCCCCCTCCGCGCAGGAAAGGCCCTACTCGCTTAGTGGCAAGATGGTGATATCCCCTATGCCAACGACGAGGACAAGTTGTCCCGCGCCTTCACCCAGGACTGCGTGCGCTTCTTTCCTGATAAAGCCCTTCTGGTCAAGCGCTGTGGAGGGGAAGCCAGCAATCGTAATATCTCCCAATCCCACCACACCCGTTACGGTATAGGCAGCCTCCGGATGCAGTCGAATATCGACACTCCCCGTGCCGACCTCAACCTGTGCGAATTTGCACTCGACATCCGTGAGAGCCACCTCGCCCACACCAAGTTCGAACAGAAGTTCTGTGGAAATAAGCCGCTCAATCTTCACATCGCCAATACCAAGGTCAATGGACACCGCACCGCTGTAGTCACTGAGCATGATGTCTCCAACACCTTGCTCAATCTGGAGAGAAGTTCCCACCGGCACGTGCAGCACAAAATCAACAGACCAGCGGCCCGAGTACCGATCGGGGGCCTGGGAACGGATCTGAAGTCCCTTATCAGTGTCCTCGATGACAATCTCCACCGCTGCGAGGACATCCTCCTTCCTCGCATGCTTCACCGCGATAAGCTTCAACATGTCGGTGGCCCCTGTCTGTACAGTGGCAACGACCTCCGGCCCAATCGTGATGCTGCCCATTTCATTCTCAACCGCGACTGAGGTTCTACCGGAAAGACCGACGCTGTCTTCAACCGTCTCGCTGTAGGGGAAACCCCAGCCGGGGCTCCCTATTCCACCGAATGTAACCGCAAACTCCACGACGGGTCCCGAAAAATCAAGCGACGGCCATAGAATTTCTGCCCCTCCACAGCAGCCAACTCCAAACAGCGTGAACAAGTAGCCAAAACGCACTTCGAACCCAAGCCAGCCGAGTGGCTGCACCTGCATCCCCAGATACGGTTCTACGGCAATGAACCCCCGGCATGTGTTAACCGGAGTTGGCTCGACGATAATCCCGCTCGGAAAATTTTGAGAGATGCCGCTGCGATTGACCAGCTCTCCCCCAGGACAGATCCAGAAATCCTCGGGGGCAACTTCGCGCAGATCCAAGGAAACCCCACCACCACCTAGAACAGCTCCGAACGTGAGGAGCGATCTCTCGTTGCCGCCGACAACCCAACCGAGCGCTAATCCACCAAATCCGATGGAAAGGGTTGCCTTCCTATTTTCCTGAAGCGATGTTGTTGAGCCACCCCATCCGATGCCACCGACGGACAGCCCGCCAATCAGACCACCGCGGCCACCACCGCCGGAGAGAATCAACAAATCACCCAAAGAGGTATACCCATTGTCTTCCAGGAATTCGTTGACCCCATCCAGAGCGGGCGCGAATACGCCTACCAGCGGGCCCCCGAAGCCAAATCCTGTTACAGCCTTGTTATTCTTCCCATCGGCGAGTGCTCCGGCAAACAACAGGAAGATGAAAAGCCCAACAATCCCCGCATTCCAGGCAAACTTGCGCATGGAAATCCTCCTTTTTAACAATCAAACCGTTCACCTTTACGGCATCCTAGTGAACGTCCGGGATCGGAGCAACTTCATAATAGCTGTCCAGTCACCCATTTTCGTGGCCCTACCTTCGATCCAGCCAATCTGCTGTGGTATCAAGCGAGACGTATTCCTCAAGCCTCCACACAGCACGCCGGCTCCTCCCCTCCCACTTAGCCACCCCCGCCATTGACATCCCGCTTCCCCCCCAGAAGGGGCTTTCCAGATTTGCATTTGGCGCAGTGCGCGATATAATACTATGCGTTGTTGGTAGTGTTGCAGCCGTTTGTGTTTGGAGTCAGTTTTTTCTGAAGTCCACCCAAGAACGTCCTGCTTAGCTAAAACTTCCAGCATAGAGGAGGACTATCGACTATGTCTGACCGCGAGACCGGTACGGTTAAATGGTTCAACGACGCCAAAGGGTTCGGCTTCATCGAGCGAGAGCAAGGTGAAGACGTATTCGTGCACTTCAGTTCCATTCGTGGCGAAGGCTTCAAGTCTCTGGAAGACGGACAGAAAGTGGAATTTACCCTTGGCCAAGGCCAGAAAGGCCCCCAAGCCCTGGACGTTACCGTTATTCTCTAAGAAGCTACTCGTTACACAAGATCACTCCGTGCGGCGCACGTATCCTGTGCGCCGCGTTTTTTTGACAGAGCAAAAGGAGAATGTATCTCCAAACGGACGTAGACCTCCGTGCAATCTGCTGCGAAGACGAGCCTAGTGCGGCCTTCTATCGCTTTGTTTTGACATCGTACATTCGCTTGTCGGCTTCGGCCAACACTCTGTCGATGGATCCGCCACTCCCGGGTGCCCAATGAGCACTGCCGATGGATAGTGTAACCGGGAAATCTATGAGTTGGCCCATTCCCTCTTGGCTCACCATTGCCTGGAGAATACGCTCCCTAATGGTTTCAGTCTCCCCGTTGGTCTCAGGACAAATGAGAAGAAACTCATCCCCACCATAGCGAACGACGATGTCCGTCTCCCGGACCGTCTCCTCAAGCAAAGCCGCTATTGCCTGCAAGACTTTGTCGCCGACCTGATGGCCGAATCGATCGTTAATCTCCTTGAATCGGTTTACGTCGATCATCAGAATGCCGATGGGATGATTGTAGCGTTCAGCACGTTTTGCCTCTTGCTCAAGGAGTTCATCCAGGTAGTGCCGATTGTAGACCCCGGTTAGTGCATCGTGATGTGCCATATGAGAGAGCTTCTCTTCGTACTCCTTGCGCTCCGTGATGTCCCGGATAATGGTGGTATGATACGTCCCCCCGTTTGTCTCCCAACTTGTCAATGAAAGCTCAATCGTTAACTTGCTTCCGTCTTTTCTTAGGCCTACTGATTCAACGCGTTGTTCCCTACGCGGCTTGTTTGTTAGCTCGAAGTATCTTCTTCCCTGTTGATTGTCCTCGTCTCGCTGCTCCGCAATCAACACGGTAAATGGTTTTTCCAGCACTTCTTCCTCTCCATAGCCGAACATGCTCTCTGCACCGTTGTTCCAAAAGATCACCCTCCCGAGACTATCGACTGAGACAATAGCATCCATCGCCGTCTGTGCGACAGCGCGAAACCGTGCCTCGCTTTCTTTCAACGCTTGCTCAGCCCGTTGCCTCTCCTCAACCAGGCGATACTGCGTGAGCACCCGCTCGATAACGGAAGAAAGCAAATCGAGATATCCACCCGCCGCATCCTTGACGAGATAGTCCCCTGCGCCAAGTTTCATGGCCTCAACAGCCGTTTCCTCGTTCCCGGTACCCGTCAACATGATGGTTGGCGGAAGTTGCTGCATCTCCGCTGCCATGATCTCAAGCACTTTCAGTCCGCTACAAACAGGCATTTCTTGGTCCACGATCACGACATCGTAGACACCTTCAGCATACATGGCCAGCCCCTCTTCACCATCTTCTGCCAGATCGGCGATGTACCCCTCTCGGCTCAACCGCTTCTGAACCAGGCGCGCCAGGCCGGGATCATCTTCCATATATAAGATCCGAAGAGGTACGCGCTCTGACACGTCTTTCACTCTCCGTTCGGCACGTTGACGATTGAAAGAAAAAGACCGAGTTTCTGTACCGCTTCAGAGAACTTCTCATAGTCTACTGGCTTGGTGATATACACGTTGCAGCCCAGCTCGTAGCATCGAGACACCTCCCGCGCATCGTCCGTAGTGGTCAGGACCACCACGGGGATCTGTCTAGTGCGATCGTCCGCCTTCATCCGCTCGAGCACCTGGTAGCCGTCCAACACCGGCATGTTCAGATCCAGCAACACCAGTAGCGGAGAAGGACGCACGTGTCCCGCATACGTCCCTTCACCGAACAGGTAGTCAAGGGCTTCTTGGCCGTTGCTCACTGTTTCAATTGCGTTGGAGATCTTCGCCCGCTTCAGGTTTTTCTCGATCAACCGCGCGTGCCCTGGATCATCTTCCACTATGAGAATGCTAACCTCGTGTCTGCCCGCCATCCGTCTCTCCTTTCGCTAGGTCTTTTGCTATCGTGAAGAAGAACGTCGTTCCAACGTCCGGCTCCGACTTGAACCAGATCTGCCCTCCGTGCATCCGCACAATCGTCTTGACGTAAGAAAGCCCCATTCCCTCTCCCGGGACATCCTGCTTGCCGGCGCGGCGAAATGGGGCGAACACCTTCGGAGCATCGTCCTCTGAGATGCCTCGCCCGCTGTCCCGCACCCAGAACGTCGTGGCAAGTTCCTCCCGTTTGCCGCCGATCTCGATCGCCCCGGGTCGATTAGGATCGAGATACAGCAGCGCATTTGTAAACAAGTTGCCGATGACCTGCTCCATGGAGGTCCGGTCGGCAACAACCTCAGGCAGATCGCTGACCGTCAGGTCAACGTGACGCTCCTCGATCTGATGTGCGAGGCTCTGTCTGGCCGCTTCGACGATCGCGTTCATGTCGATGGCTTTGAGCGACAATTCGCGCCGTCCCAACCTAGAGAGCTTCAATACAGCGTTTAAGAAGCTGTCCATGCGCGTTACAGAAGACTCGATGAACCCCAGTGCCTCTGGGATGTCTTCGCGAAATGCCACATCTATGTCCTTCCTGCGCTCTTCATCCACCGTGGGCAAGGCAGCCTCGATCACAGGAGATACATCTTCCAGAGACGAGCGCAGTTCCACAGCAAATCCTTTGAGGTTGACCAGCGGTGCCCGCAAATCATGGGAGACGATGTACGCAAACTGCTTGACTTCCTCGTTTGCCACCTCAATCTCGGAAATGTACCGTTGAACTTGTTCCTCCGCTTTCCTACGGTCAGTGATGTCAAGGCCGATAACAATCGACCCCGTGAGTTTCCCCCCCTCATTCAACAGGTTTGTCTGATTCCAAGAGATGATTCGCGCACGTCCGTCTTTGCATCGGATAGTTGTTTCTAGAACATCGTCTCCCTTACCCTTTGCCAGAGTGGCAGCCACCCGTCCGGTCAGCTCTCTTCGATAGATGTCGTCCGGATAGAGCCATTCCCATATCTTGTCGTGCCCCACAGTCTCTCCCCGAGTGTAGCCGCTGATCGTTTCCGCCGCCTTATTCCAAAGGACAACGTTGGCCTTTTCGTCCAGAACATTGATCCACACACTGGCATTGTCGATGACGCTCTCCTGAAACTGGTTGAGCCTACGAATTTCCTCCTCCGCGCTCTTGAGCGCGGTGATATCTCTAGCAATACCCACGAGCCCTACAATCTTCCCGTGGCTGTCGCGCAAAGGCACTTTGGTCGTTAAATTCCATACATTGTTGCCTGTCTGGTCTACGACGCGTACTTCTCTATTGATCAACGGCTGACCTGAATGGATAACCTCCTTGTCGTCGGCATAGTTTTGTTCTGCCAGTTCCTGCGGGTAAAATTCGAAGCTCGACTTCCCGACGACCTCGTTTGGCGTTGTCGCTCCCAGGAAACGCACATGTGCAGTGTTGCTGACAAAATACCGGCTCTCGGTGTTTTTGGCATAGATTAGATCGGGCACGTTGTCTATTATGGTGCGTAGCAGATTGCGTTCTTTCTCCAGCCTCTCCTCGGCCTGCTTCAATTCAGTGATATCCGCGGTCGAGCCAACCATGCGAAGAGGCCTTCCTCTCTCGTCCCACAGTGCCTGTCCCCGAGCACGATACCACCGATATTCACCCGTTTTCGTGAGCATGCGCTGCTCCACGTCGTACGGCACCCTCTCCTGCAGATGCGCTTCAATCGCAATTTCGGTGGATTCCTTATCTTCGGGACACAGATGCGCTTCAAACACCTCAAAAGAAGCCTCGATCTCATCGGGCGCATACCCAAGAATCTCCTTCATCCGCGGAGACCAGTAGAGTGTATTGCCATGGATATCCCAATCCCATATCCCGGCATTGGACCCCTCCACGGCCAGGGCGAACCGCTCTTCACTGGCTCGCAATGCCTCTTCCGTCCGTTTGCGCTCGGTGATATCCCGGACAATGGCGATAGAGCCAATCAGATTGCCGCTCTCGTCCAGCAGGTTTCTTAAGTTCCACAAGATGATCTTGGTCTGGCCATCTTTACACCGAATGGTTGACTCAAACTCCTCAGTTGCTTCGCCTCCTTCGCGGAGGGCAACCGTTTTTTCAAGAACCTCCTTACGATATGCCTCCTCCGGGTAGAGAAGCCGAACCCAGTCCTTGCCTTGATGCACCATCTCCTCATAGGAGTAGCCACTGATCGTCTCGGCGGTTTTGTTCCAAAAAACAACTTTGCCATCTTTATCTAGCACATTCAGCCAGATGGTGGCATTATCAATAACGCTCTCTAAGCGCTGCCTAAGCTGGCGGATTTCCTCTTCCCCACGCCTTCGCTTACTCAGTTCTTGCTGGACCACTTCATGCAATTGGGCGTTTTCGATCGCGATGGCAATGTGTGCGCTCAGGGTTTCCATTACCATTACGTCGGCCTCATCGAAGACATCAAACTGGTCGCTTTGAATATCAAGCACGCCGATGATCTTCTCTCCATCCTTAATCGGTACTGCAAGCTCCGACTTTGTTGCTTCACTCGCTACGCGCAAGTAACGAGGCTCTTGGCTGACATCACCGCTGAACTCAGTCTCACCGCTTGCACCCGCGCTTCCTATCATTCCTTCACCGATGGCAACCTGATGGTTCTCAGGGACGATGTGCGCAAAGTCACCTTGGACAGCCTGCAGAGTGAGACATTTTGCCCTCTCATCAACGAGCAGGAGCATCACGCCGTAATAGTCAAAGGCATCGCGTACCGCGGTTACGACCTCGGAAAACAGCTCATCCAAGTCTACCTTGTTGCTCACGCGGTGAACCACGTCGTAAGTCAGTGCCATCAACGCCGCTCGCCGCTGTAATTCCCCCTCCTGCCTGTGTTTGGACTCCGCAGCACCTGGTTCGGCAGTCCGACAGCGTTGAGTATCCTTTTTTTTCATAGATTCACTTTCTTTCTTCGCATCTTCAAAGACCATCTCTACTCCACGATAAATGATGCCTAGCCTGCAACGGCCTTGGCTTGTACCAAATCACAGCAGAATCCGTCATCCGACAGATTGAACCAAGCTTGGTTGTCTCTTCTACCATACCGCCAGAGGGTACCGAGATAGGAATATAATTGGGCAGTCCTCTGTCGGGATTTGCCGATGAATTTGTTCAGGCAACAGAAGCACTTGCGTCAGGAACCCTGTGGACATAAAAGGGGCTTCCATCAGCCCCAAAGGGCTTTTGAAAGCCCTTTTCAGCCGTGACAATCGTTATTGTAAGTTCAAGCTATTCGGTTTGGCTCGGCACCGTTGTTGGCACCGGCTCTGCCGGCGTGCGAATGAATTGGGAAAGAACGAGCGACACAGCAGCGATGCCAACTCCCACTAGAAAGGGAGCTTGTGATCCGAACAGAGCCCACACCGTGCCTCCTACCACTGGAACGACAATAGCCGCAATGTGGTTGATGGTCTGCTCCAACGAAAGATTACTGGTGAGTTCTTCTTGCGATACGGCAATCTTTTGTAGATAGGTTGCCGCGGCTAGGTTGAACCCGAAGAGGATGTTGTCGACTACAAACAGGCCAAACAGTATCGGGAGAGCGCTAACGTAGGCGTAGCCGAGGAAGACGAGGATCAGCGTTCCGAAGCCAACGGAGAGCATCAGCCTCTCTCCTAGTCGGCCAACAAGCTTACCGATGTACTGGTAAGCAAAGATGTTTATCAAGCTATTGGCGAGAAACAACAGCGCCGTTGTCTCCACGGAGATACCATGCTCTTTCACGAGCAAGAAGATGGCAAACGTAGTGAAGATGTGGCGGCGACTGCCCATTAAGAACGCGATGGTGTAGTAGAGCCAGTAGCGCCGCCGGAAGACCACCCGCCGTCGTGGGGGCAAGCCCTCCTTGCCTTTCTCAAAGGGTAACAGCATCAGTCCCCCGAGTATCACAACACTCCCCACGGCCATGAACAGCGTCCGATAACCCAGCCGTCCCGCTAGCAGAAAGACAATGCCGGTGGCCACCAGAGCGGCAATCGCACCCAGGCTCCGCAATTGGCCGAGTGCCTTGGGAGCGTGTTCTTTGTCCACGACCATCAACACTACGGCGTTGTTACTGGGGTAGAAAAAGTGGAAACCCACGCTCATCACAACCGTGCTAACGAGTAAAAACGGAACACTGGCCGCTTGGCCGGTGAACATCATTCCGGTCCCAAGAAGGATGACACTCAACGCCATGACGCGGACTTCGGAAAGAAAAAGGGCAAGAAAACCGAGGAGAAAACCCATCAGGCCCGGCAGTTCACGCAGCGCTTGAACCCAGCCGATGACTGCCGGCCCAATTCCGATCGTCTCCACGGCAAAGTTGTTGAACATCGCCTCCCACACGCGGTAGCCGAAGAAGAGCAAGAAGTTGGAGACGACGAGGTAAACGAACAGCCTCCGATTGGATTTCAGCATCTCGCGCATACGAGTGACGTACTCCTTTGTAGAACACTGTGATCGGCTCAAACAGTATCCCCACCCGGGGGGACTACCTGCAGGCCGCAAGATCACCGAGCCTACTCGAAACTCGAGGCTCTTTCCATTGCGTAGATGTCCCAAACTCTAAGACTTCCAACAAGTGGAGAGACATCCCCACTCATTCTCAGGTATTCCAGCAAGGATGTACGGAGTCAGTGTGTCCCTGAAAGTAGTTCAAGTCTTGCAGCTCGTCCTGTGATGACTGCCAAAGAGCTGATTACGACACAGCGCCCATTCTCCGGATAGAACTGTGCTTGCTTCAGAACCCACTGTTGGCTTTCCCGGTGATCATTGGGACAGAAAAGCTCTCTGGAGAACAAACGAGAAGAGGCTCCTCTCGGAGGCTCTTCGGCAAGAAGGGTTACTGTTTGCGCCTCGCTTGGAGTCTCTTCCTACGGGTCGCAGAAACCGATGCGAATTCGCAGACCAAAAAACCATCGCACACTTGGGTAACATCAAGGCCAACTCGGGAAGCAGGAGCCAAAGACTGGCGGACAAGGAGGCGATGACATGTAGCACGGTGGGGGGTGTAGCTGGGAGAAGGCGGTGTATAACATGTAGGCGGTGGGCAGCTGGCGGGTGGTTCGGTGATCGTGAAAGACGCCCACGCAGTGGCTCAGGTTGGCTGACACGTTGGTTCGGGGCCGATTCCCATGATGTGGCCTTGAATCTCCTCGGGAGCAACCATTGGAAACGGATCCCCGTAAACGCTGGGAGCAAGGGCTAGTGGAGTCGGACTAGCAAAGATCTGGATCTTTTCTACTCCAGTAGGATAAGTCACCGCATACTGGTACGCGGGATGGTCCGGGAGAATGTACGTTCCTGCAGAGACAAAATTGCTCTGCGAGTAAGCATTGGGAAAGACAAGCCTGACAATCCCATCCGGCTGAATACCGTATAGGTAGATGTACGCCGGTTGGTTCACGTTGAAATACACACGCATTGTCTCGCCCACAACGTAGGCCGTTTTGTCAGTCCAGACGTCAATCGCAAGGGGCTGTGGCATCGGAGTGGGGACAATGCCCAGTGAGCTCGGCGTACTCTGTGCCCCTACGAGTGCCGCCAGACCCAAAACCCCAATCAGGAAAAGCGGTAACAAAGCAGACAGCCGAGTCTTCATGTGTACTACCTCACGTCATCTACACACACCTTGTCTCCAAGTTTCGTTTCCCACTTCCAGCGGCACTCGGATGGACATTGCCCAACGTCGGCGTTGCAGAGCTGCTTATACAGGTCCAGGTGCCAACGAACCCCTTGCCGCTCGGACAGAGCTTCCTCATTGTCTGGCCACAGCTCGTAGGACTGATCGCGCTGACTTCGATCTGCTTTGCTATCTCGTACATCATCTTTATTCGCCGGGAGATCCGCGCGACGTAGCGATAGACTGCTGTTCAGCGGATAAGAGGAGCCTCGAAAGAGCCCCTGGCGCAACTTATGTCAGCGTGCTTTCATGGGAATACGGTTCCACTGCAGTGTGAGATCGAAGCAAAGAAACGCAAGCACACAAATCGACCCCTCGTATTCACGGCTCGGTTTGCGTCGCCACAGAGAAGAAGAATTCCCATCTTGCGAGGTCAATCCCGTTGCAGCTCGGCTCTCAGCCAATCCAGGTAAGTCCGACTTCCTGTTACCACAGGAAATGCGAGGATTTCTGGCGTCTCGTATGTATGCAACTCGTTTATCGTCCGCTCTATCTCCTCATAAAGATCTGACTTGCTCTTGATCAGACACAGCCACTCTTCTGCAGTCTCAATCTTATCCTGCCACCAATAGAAGCTGGTCATCGGTCCAACAATCTGGACACAAGTGGCCAGTCTCTTTTTCAGTAGGCTTCTGCCAATTCTCTCTGCGGCCTCTTTGCTCTCTGCCGTTGTCACAACCTGTACGTAACCTGTCATCGGATCCACCCCGCCTGCAAGCAATCTACACAACTCCCCATGAGGTTTTCTCTCCTCTCACCCTTTGGGGAGTCTCCGTCTTACTGGCAATTCCCACGGCCTCTGAGAACCCTTGTATTCATTATGCCTAGATTCTCCACTCTCTTGCGGATTTCCTTTGCTGTGTGCGAAATTGCGATCGCGGACGCACGCAATTGCTGGCCAAATCAGGCTTCCGAAAGCCAATCGCCGAGCACCATTCAGAGCGCCAAATGCCTGGATTGGCTGGAGCCGTGTCGATGAGATCTTGACAAGCTATCTGCTCGCGCTTGCCAGCCTGGCTGCCATAAACCGCCCTGTTTCATCACACGGCACCGGAAGTGCGATGAACTTCCCGCCTGACACCGGCTTGACCTCCGGCCATTGCGATAACCGAGGCTTCGAGGCCTTTCCTAGCTCAACAGATCGCGTTTGCGGAAACACCCGCAGCAGAAGAGATGAAGCGAAAGAACGCTCGCAAATGGCACCTCAAAGGTTCACCCGCCTTTCTGGACGCGGCCATCCTTCAGGTTGCAGGGCACAAGGAGTGGATTTACTATGCGCAAGCCGATGCACAAAAAAGAAGCGCCAACCTACTTGAAGCACGTGCATGCCTTCTCAAGGAACGCACGATTCTTTCTCGCAAGCACGATCTTCTTTGGCTTCATGTACGGCCTGTATTCGCTGTTTTTCAATCTTTACATTCTCGGCCTTGGCTACGATCAGGAATTCCTTGGCGTACTTGCCAGCATTCCCTCTCTGGTCACCGCAATCGTCGCGATTCCTGTCGGTGTATTGCTGCCTAGAATCGGCTATAAGAGGAGCCTTCTTGTAGGAACTCTCTTTCAGATGCTCGCGCTCCTTGGCTGGGTCTTCCTTCCTGAAAAAGCAACTCTCACCCTCGCCAGCGCGCTGTTCGGACTGGGCACGTCCCTCATTCGGATCAGCTCCTCGCCGTTCATGGTGGCTTCAAGCACACAAAGGGAGCGGACACACTTATTCAGCATTCAGTTTGGGCTGAACACCCTCGCTGGCGTGCTAGCAAGCCTTATCGGCGGCGTCCTCCCCCGCATGCTTGCATTTCTGTTTAACCTCCCGTTGGAGGGTGCCACTACCTATCGAGGAACACTACTCGTCGCCGGGGCTCTATGCGCCGTGTCTCTCCTTCCGCTTGCAGCGATCCGCAACCGCACCGCTGCGCCCAAGACAGACACCCAGGTAGGGGGGATACAGCAATATCACCCCATCATGGGAAAGCTTGTTCTCACTGAACTTACTATCTCCCTCGGAGCGGGGCTCCTTATGCCTTTTGTCAACGTTTTCTACAAGTTGCGCTTTAGCCTTCCCGACCATGTTCTGGGGGGGCTCTTCGCCGCCTCTTCATTGACGATGGGTCTGGCAGTCATGCTCGTCCCTCTCTGCGTTAAGCGAATGGGAAAGGTAAAAACGATTGTATTAACACAGGTGCTCTCTCTGCCGTTTCTTTTCCTGATGGGCTTTTCGCCGATCTTCACCCTCTCAGCCGGCAGCTATCTGATGCGTACCGCCCTGATGAACATGAGCGCGCCGGTGCTCACTGCCTTTGCAATGGGAATTGTCCCCGCGCCACTCAGACCAATCACATCAAGCCTTTTGGTTCTCTCCTGGAACGGAGGCTGGGCCATCAGTGCGTATGCAAGTGGAAAACTCCAAGTGAGGACCGGTTTCTCACCGATTTTCCTCATTACCGGGTCGCTTTACTTACTCTCCGCCCTGTTGATCTACCGCCTTTTTCACCGAACACGGGAAATAGAAGAAACAACGATCGCGGAAGCCGCCCTCGTAGACAAGGAAATCAAACCATGAATGCTTGGCTGAGGTTCAAAGCAGATCTTCCGGCCCCGAAAGGCAAACACCGCATGTCTATGAGGGCTCGTCATCCTCCGTTGTCTGTAGAGTTCGGTAACGGCCGATTGTACGATACCGTTCGTACCTGGCAGCAAGCAATTCCTCAATCGACATTGCCGAGACCTCTCCTAGGTGGCGCAACAGACTCTCCTTGAGAGAAGCAGCCGTCTTCTCTGGTTGCTTATGCGCGCCGCCGAGAGGTTCAGGAACGACCTCGTCAATCACACCCAACTCCAGCAGGTGCGGCGCAGACAAGGTAAGAGCCGCTGCGGCCTCTCTTGTACGCTCCTTTTCCTTCCATAGGATCGCGGCTGCTCCCTCGGGACTGATCAC
>CAZDDA010000010.1:0-8337 GCA_964504085.1 uncultured Thermotogae bacterium
CATCATCGGGAACGTAGACACCCTTCCCCTGAATCGGCTCGGCGACAAACGCTGCCACGTCCCCTTTCTTCAGCTCTTGCTCCAACGCTGCAAGGTCGTTCATCGGGACCGCTGCCGCGGGGAGAAGGTCGCTAAACCCAGAACGGAAGAACTTGCCGCCGTTGATGGAGAGTGCTCCAAGTGTGAGGCCATGGTAGGCATGATCCACGTACAGGAATCGGGGACGACCCGTGGCAGCACGGGCGAATTTGAGTGCTCCCTCGACGGATTCCGCGCCGGAGTTGGTGAACACGACCGCTCCGAGGCCCGGGTAGCTTCCTCTCGCCTGTTGGATCAGTGCTTCGGCAAGAAGTCCTGCCAACAGCGGGCAGTCCATCTGAATGAGGTTCGGTCGGTCAAGGTCGAGCAGTTGGCGCAGGGCTTGCTTCATCCGGGGATGGTTTCGCCCCAGGTGGAATACCCCGTATCCGCCGAGGAAGTCCAGATACTTGTTGCCATCTTGGTCGTAGAGATACGCGCCCTCGCCTTTGGTATAGGTCTTATCGTAGTCGATGATCTGAAGGACCCGAGCAAAGGCCGGATTGATGTAGCGTTGATATAATTCGTGATTCTCCGATGCACGCTGTTCGATGAGCCTGGCGAAGTCCATCGTCTCACCTCCGCAAAAGATGTTAGCTGCATTGCCGCGTGGGGTACAATTGTTTCCTGGGCAATACGTTCCATCAGCCAAGAGCGGCAAAGAGATCGTTTCATGTAAATGAGGAGGTAGCATGAAGAGGTTGAGTCGTTTCCCGACAACGTCTTTATCAATGGCAGTTGGTCTTGCGCTGATCGCCGGCAGCCCGGTTGCGCGTGCAACGAATCTCACGTCCGTTGAGGCGATCGCCCGAGGGGATCAAGCGTATGGTCAGCGGTTCCACATCGAGGCCGAGGCGCCTACTGCGTATTTTGAGGCATACAGACCGCACATTGAGAAGGCCATCGAGGACTACGCTCTGGCCATTCAGGATCCGGCCGTGCTTTCGATCCAGTCGCAGTCCTACGTCTACAATCGCCTTGCTCAGCTTCACTATGAACTCGCCAAGGTGATGATCTTGAGGCAAGAAGACCAGAGAAAGGTTGAGGCCGTGCTTGTTGCAGGCAAAGAATATGGCTTCGCCAGCCTTGCACTTCAACCGGGGTTTGATCGGAAACGGTTTGGACAGACCCTCGGTTTGGTCTGGGACGCCGCTGCGCTGGTATGGACGGCCGATTGCTGGGGAACGTGGCTGGGATACAATCCCTTCGAGGGTCTGGTCAATCTCTCGAAAATCAGGGAGATGTACGAACGGGCAATCCGAGTCGATGAGACCTTTTGGAACGGCAGTGCACACATTGGGTTGGGGGCGCTTCTGGCCACGTCACCAAGTTTTATGGGCGGAGATTTGGGCCAAGCCAAGGAGCACTTCGAGCGGGCGCTCCGGATCAACTCGGGCTATCTGACGGCCTCGGTCGTGTACGCGGAAAGCTACGGGTTCACCCATTCGTTTGGGAATCGCAACGGGATCCGCGATCGCGAGCTGATCGAGGAGAGACTGACCTTCGTCGGCGAGACGACCGTCGGTGAAGCTCGGCCATTCTGGGACTGGGAGGCGAAGGCCGAGGCGGAGCTGCTGTTCTCGGAACTTGAGAGACTCTCTCGATGATGGCGACCCGCGGATTGCTCCACTGCAGAGCCTGGTCCGCCAGCGCTTTCCTAGGTGCTTTGGTCCTGCTCAGGGCCTCGGCAGCAGATAGAGCAGGATGGCGAAGTAGTGGCAGGTGCTTCCCCCGATGACGAACAGATGCCAAATGGTGTGATGATACGGCAACTTCTTCCAGCCGAAGAAGAGTATACCGAGGGTGTACAGTCCGCCTCCGGCTGCTACCCAGGCGAGGGCGCCGTGCGGAATCTTGAGCCAGACCTCTCGCGCGGCAAAGACGACCAGCCAACCCATGGCGAGATAGCCGACGACCGACAGCTTCCTGTACCGCCCAAGGAAGAATGTTTGGTACAGGATGCCCAACACTGCCAGTACCCAAATGATGACGAGCATCGTCCATCCCCACGGCCCGCGAAGAGAAAGCACCATGAACGGAGTGTAGGTTCCCGCGATGAGCAGGTAGATCGAGCAGTGGTCAAGGATGCGAAAAACCCGCTTTGCTCGGGGTGCAGTCAGACCGTGATACAGGGTCGACGCCAGGTGCAGTACGATCAGACAGGTTCCGTAGATACTGACGCTGACCAGGTGTCCAATCGTTCCGCGCGTGCTGGCTTGAACGAGGAGAACGACCGCACCGAGAACGCTGAGGAGGGTTCCAATGCCGTGCGTAATGCTATTGGCGATTTCCTCGCCACGCGTGTACCGAGGGGCACCACAGTCATGATCTACCGGCTTTGCTCTTGCCACACTACCTCCCCAAGACCACATGATGGATGTGAGATTCAGCCCCGATCATACCCAAAGCGTGCCGGAGATTGCCAGGCGTGTATCGAGTGGGATAAGCGATGGCGAGAGTATCCCTTGACGAGGGCCGTGCGAGATGGAGACCCTTGCAGGTGTCCGCGGATTGGAGGGATGGTCGGATTGTGGAGGAGATCCAGCGCACGGCAGGCTGTGCTGTTTGGGAAAACGGAGCGCGACCCTCTGAGAGAACGTACCTCCTCCGTGTGCGCGTCGAACACGAATACGTCCTGCGGCCCTCGTGTCAAGTGGCGGCGGATGTTCATGGTAACCGACTGCAATAAGCAATTAGCAGAGGCTCGACCGGGCAGGGGGTCCCGCATCCTGTAGGATCAATTCTCATGCCTCATAGCATTTGAGATCGAAGATTCTAGGCCCGATGATCTCGACGTTCTCCTATGGAACCCAGCCGCTGTTGCCCTCGGGAGTGGTGCCCCACAGCCAATCGCTCTCTTCGCGGCTGAAGGTCAACTGGGTGCCGACGCGAACAGTGAGTTCCGTAGCGTTGTAGTGCTCGATGATGCGGCCGATTGTTCCCTCTTGGGTGAGGATCCTTGCCGGAATCCATCCAGCAGTGCCGTTCTGAGTAATGCCCCAGGCCCATCCCGGCCACTTGCCCTCACGGCCCTCGATGGTGACCGTTTCACCCGCTGACAGAACCAACGGATCGGGATAGGCTGACGCATAATCTCTGATCACCCGACAAAGCCCCGTCTCCTCCATGTGACAACGCCTCCTCTTGCCGGTAGTCACTGCCGTGTGCCATCAGCTCTACGTGTTCTGCTTCTTGTTGCGGATCTTGGCCCACGCATCGCGCAGAGTGACGGTACGGTTGAAAACAAGCTTTCCGGGTGAGGAGTCAGGGTCCACGCAAAAGTAGCCCTTGCGCTCGAATTGGTAGCGCTCACCCGGCTTCGCCGTAACGAGGCTCGGCTCAAGCTTGCAGCCCTTGAGCACGACGAGCGAGTTCGGGTTGAGGTTGTCCAGCCACGTCTGCCCCTCTTCGACTCGAGTAGGATCCTCCTTCGTGAACAGGTGATCGTAGAGCCGTACTTCGGCGTCGATGGCGTGTTTCGCAGAGACCCAGTGCAGAGTCGCTTGCACCTTGCGGCCATCCGGTGCGTCGCCACCGCGAGTGGCCGGATCGTACGTGCAGTGAAGCTCCGCGATGTTGCCAGAGCCGTCCTTTACCACGTTGGTACAAGTGATGAAGTACGCGTAGCGCAACCGCACCTCACGGCCGGGGCCGAGGCGATAGAACTTTCTTGGCGGATCCTCCATGAAGTCTTCCCGTTCGATGTACAGCATTCGGGAAAACGGAATCTGGCGCGTACCTGCGCCTTCATCCTCCGGATTGTTGATTGCGACAAGTTCCTCAATCTGGTCGTCGGGGTAGTTGGTGATGAGAACCTTGAGTGGGTCAAGAACGCCCATAACACGCTGGGCGCGTCTGTTCAAATCCTGGCGCAGGGAATGCTCGAGAAACGCGGCCTCGACGATGCTTTCCGCTTTGGTAACACCCACGCCGTGTATAAACGCACGGACGGACTCGGGGGTGTATCCACGGCGTCGCATTCCGGCTATCGTCGGCATTCGAGGATCGTCCCAGCCATTCACGTGGCGCTCTTCCACCAACAGGCGAAGGTAGCGCTTGCTGAGAACGGTGTGGGTCAGGTTGAGTCGCGCCAACTCGATCTGCTGAGGTCGGTGGGGAACCGGGAGGTTGTCGAGGAACCAGTCGTAGAGCGGCCGATGATTCTCAAACTCGAGTGTACAAATAGAGTGCGTGATTCCCTCGATGGCGTCTGATTGTCCGTGGGTCCAATCGTACGTCGGATAGATACACCACTCGTCACCGGTGCGGTGGTGGGTGGCATGTAAGATGCGGAACATCACGGGATCCCTCATGTTGAGATTGGGATGCGCCATGTCGATGTTGGCACGCAGTGTCTTCGAACCGTCTGCGAACTCGCCCGCGCGCATCCGGCGAAACAGGTCCAGATTCTCCTCGACCGAGCGGTTGCGATACGGACTGTCCTTTCCCGGAGGGGTGATGATCTTGTCACCGTCGCGTATCGCCCGGCCGCGGTATTCACTGATCTCTTCGGGGGAGAGGTCGCACACGTACGCTTTTCCTTGTTCTATCAGGTACTGAGCCCATTCGTAGAGCTGTTCGTAGTAGTCTGAGGCGAAGAACAGACGATCTTCCCAGTCTGCTCCGAGCCAGCGAACGTCTTCGACGATGGATTCGACGAATTCCACCTCTTCCGTCGTCGGGTTCGTATCATCGAAGCGGAGGTTGAACTTGCCGCCGAACTCCCGGGCAATCCAGTAATTCAACAGGACGGTCTTTGCGTGTCCGATGTGGATGTAGCCGTTCGGCTCCGGAGGCCACCTGGTGTGAACGCGCCCCCCGTTCTTTCCTTCCTTGACATCATCGCTGACGATCTGACGAATGAAATCGAGGGAAGTCTCACCGCTGGCAGCGTCGCCGCAAGCGTGCGTTTTGTCTCGCGCGTCTTCCAAGCGCAGTTCTTTTTTGTCCATGAGTTCCTTAATTTAGGCGCCCTGTTGGCTTCATCTTGGATCAGAGCGTAACGAACAGGTTTCGCCTATCTTCTTAGTCTACTGGGGAATTCCCTGCGGTGCGAATCCGCAAGCTGTTGTAGCCACGGGTTCATAACACGGGTTGTTTGGAGAATGTGTCGTCGAGTCAGTTGCGAAATGTTGTGATAGTACGAGTATCAGCCGTTTTCTGGATGTTGCAGAGGCATGGTGCGTTGAGATCTTGACCTCAGCAGATGTTGTGCGCTAGAGACCGCTTGACTCATATGAGAGTTCCGCTTGAAGCCAGGATATTAGCCACAGCGAGTGCAACCCAACCCAACAAGAACAGAAGTGAGAGAAAGCCAATTATGGCCTGGGGGCCGATCCGTCCACACCAAGAAAGCTTGTGTACTTCTGGGTACCACTCGCTGCACTTCCACGAGCTGGCGGGCATGCACACCTGCTCTCCCTGGTGAAACCTGTAGCTGCTGCGGTGGAATTCACTTCCGGCGAACTGGCCTTCGATTCCACGAAGGTGGCTTTCCCAGTGAGAGATTTCTCTTGCAGTCCATCGCTGAGTGAACAGCCAGAAAAGACAGATTATAAGGCCGATTACTCCCAGGGTGGTTTTTAGCCATCTCCCATTCCAAGGACTGTAAGTGGTAGCGAGGAAGGCTAGCACAAGCAGCAGAAGGAGATTGGCAATCAGGAAAACGCCCGTGCTCATCCAGTAATTCCGCTCTTTTGCGGAAGTGGTTTCGGTGATTGCCTGGTACACCAGAAGCCACTGCTGTAATTCCACGCGTACCTCCTATGGAGACGCAGCTTTCTTGGTTTCAGTATGGCAAACGAAGCAACTTGAGGGAAGGTCCCTTTTCTGTAGCGCGTGTGACAATTGTCCTCATTGCAGTGATTTGATCGTGAGCGACTAGCAGGAGTAAGGTCCTTCCATAGGGATGCTGGACCATCAAGGGAGATGAGTGCGTGGACACGAGGGAAGACGCCTCGATTCCTACCAATCAGAACCACCGAACAACAGGCTCGGTTAGACGAATCCTAGAGCACATTTCCAAAGCAGTGCTCGATGAGACTGTGTACCAACGAGTTCTCATCTCCTTTTATGAGCACCCGATTACCTTCTCGCACGATTCAAGAACACGTGTGCTCGAGTATGCAGCAAGAGGGGTTGAACCGGCCTATGAACAGGAGCTTAACCGCTCTGTAGATCAAGGAGGGCAAGTGAATGGAGAGAAGTTCTTGCCCGAATTCCGTCTAAGCGGTTCGTACTACATCCCTGCAGGACGTGCTCCCCGCTCCGTGATGCCATGGATTCCATCCCGGCGACGATTCATCCATCCTAACGGATGGCACGCTGACGATTTGCTTCTCACACCACTCCGAGTCCAAGGCCGATGCATTGGCCAGATTTCAGTCGATGATCCACGGGATGGTAGTCGACCCACGAAGGAGAAGCTTCGCGAACTGGAGGAATTGGCTTCTGTGGCCGCCATTGCTCTTCAGGAAGCCTATTCCCTGGAGACTGAGAGTAAGCAGTATAGGCTGTTTCACTTTCTAGCGGAGAATACCGTAAGCGGACTTGTTATCACGCAGGCAGAGCGATTCCGCTATGTCAACGACCAAGCACTCGAAATCCTGGGCTATTCTCGTCAAGAGCTGCTGGAAATGACACCGTGGTGGCAAGTCATTCATCCTGAAGAGCGCGAGGCCATTTTGAGAGATGGCGGATCGCCACTACCGGGAAACTTCGGGGTAAAGGGGATACGCAAAGATGGGAGTATTGTGTGGCTGGAACTGCAGAGCCGCCCGATGGAGTACCAGAACCATGCAGCGGTTCTACTAAACCTACTGGATGTGAGTAACAGAGTACAAACTGAAGCACTGCTCAAAGAGAAGGCACTTCGTGACCGACTGACCGGTTTGTTCAACCGCCACTACTTTGACGATACCATTCAAACCGAACTCAAGCGGTCTTTGCGCTACAAGCGACCGCTTACTCTGATGATGGCCGATCTTGCTGGTTTCAAACGGGTAAACGATCAATTCGGCCACCAGAAAGGCGACCAGGTTTTGCGTAGGCTCGCACATGTGATTCAAGATCAGCTGCGTGAGAGTGACTGGGCCGTCCGCTATGGCGGCGATGAGTTCCTTATCGTTCTCCCAGAGACTGGTACCGGGGTGGAGTCGCTGGCGGAGCGCTTGCGTACCGCTATTGCTCAGTGGGTTGCCACCCAGCTGCCCGAGGTCTCTTTATGTATGGATGTGGGATGGGCGACCTGGACTCCCGAAAGCAACATGACGATGTCTCATCTTCTCCAGCAGGCCGATGCAAGGATGTATGAGGAGAAGGCAAAACGATCTAGTGACACCTCTGGGTGATCGAATGACGGGGCCTCCGACACCTCGTTTTCACACTCCCTTAGGCTCTCCGCTGCGCTGCCAGTCGACCGGTCAGTTCGTGGCTTTGTGTCGCCTGAATCTGTTGCTCGTAGGTGGGCCAAGATAACGCAATTTGTCTCTTGTCACCACTTGCCATAAGCTGCTTTGACCACTGCACGTGTGATTGATGCACGCGTAGCGCAGAAGAAAATGAGAAAGAGGGGGAATTCGAAATGAGACGAAACGTGCTGGTTGTGGTCTTTCTGTCTGCGGTGTTGGTTCCGACTCTGATCGGAATGGGAGTGGATCTAGGGGTGAAGTTTGGCGTCCAGTCGGCTTCCCTTGCCATCCAGGCTGAGTTGGATGTATCGCCGGATCTCACTGTAGGGTTGTTTGTTGAGTCCTCGCTTGATCCAATCTTCAATCCCGCTGTAGTTCAGACACCGTCCCTTACGGTTGGCGTACTGGCGAAATATCGATTTACTTACATTCATCCTGCATTTGAACCCTACTTCGGAGTAACCGGAAGCTTCGATCTGCTTGGCCCGGCCGCAACGATCGGCATGGACGCTGTTGCTGGCGCCAGGCTTCACATTGCACGGAACATCTACCTTTTTGCTGAGGCGGCGTTCTTCATTGTCCCGTTCCCGGATCTTGCAGCGTGGTACGATCTGACCAGTCTGTACAGAACCCTTTATTTGGGATTCAGTCTTCGATTGTGAGTCCAGCCGCGCTGACTGCTCGGTGGTGATGAGGGGCCTGGTTAGGCTGACGGGTTGACAGAGGATGACGAGTCCAGCGCGCACGCGCGCAACCCGAAAATCGGCAAAGCACTTCAGGGTCTGGATTGATCGTTCATGCGAATAGCCGTGCCGCAGGCGAGGATCTCCGCTGCGTTGGCCACGGTCTG
>CAZDDA010000010.1:8437-17873 GCA_964504085.1 uncultured Thermotogae bacterium
GTCCACCTCCAGTGGCACACGAAGAGGGATGACCCCTTCCATGACCGCTTTGATCTGCGGAATCTGTGTCTCGCAGTCGTCAAGTTTTGCCTCAAATACCAGCTCATCATGAATCTGGAGCAACATCTTTACCCCAAGCCGTCCTTTCTCGATCCATCGGTCGATCTGCAGCATGGCCAATTTTATGAGGTCGGCTGCGCTTCCTTGAATCGGAGTATTCACAGCGTTTCGTCGATCGAAGTTGCGTCGTGGGACGTTGTTGGAGGACAGGTGTGGCAGTGGTCGACGCCGCCCGAGGATCGTCTCGGCGTATCCGCGGTCTGTGGCCAGATCGATCATCCGATCGATGGTTGCCTTTGCTTGGGGATAGGCCATGAAGAATCGGTCGATGTAGGCCTTTGACTCCTCGCGAGAGATTCCCAACTCGCGCGCCAATCCGAAGGGACTGATGCCGTAGATGATGCCGAAATTGATCCTCTTTGCTGCATCGCGTAGTTTGGGGGTCACGTCTTTTTCGGGAACCCCGAAGATGCGGCTCGCTGTCAGTCGATGCAGGTCCTCTCCTCTTTCGAATGCCCCTATCAGGGCCTCATCTTCGGAAAAGTGCGCAAGCAGCCGCAATTCGATCTGCGAGTAATCCGCCCCGATCAGCTGCGATCCCTTGAGTGCAACAAACGCGCGACGGATCCTCTCACCCACTTCGGTGCGGATGGGGATGTTCTGGAGGTTGGGATCGGAAGAAGAGAGTCGACCGGTGGCAGTAGAGGTCTGATGAAATGAGGTGTGGATTCGGCCGGTCTCTGGGTTGATCGTCTCCGGCAATCGATCGATATAGGTATTAAGGAGCTTTTCCAGCTCACGATACTCGATCAGTTTGCCCGGCAGTGGATGCTGTGTGGCTAGCTCGGATAGGACTCTTGCGCTCGTGGAGGGCCCGGTCTTGGTCCGCTCGATGACGGGAAGGTCAAACCGGTCGAACAGGATCTCCGCCACCTGTTTGGGAGAGCTTGGGTTGAATGGCTTCCCTGCCATTTCAACCAGATCCTCTCTAATGACAGAGAGCCGTTCCCGCAGCTGGTGCCCCTGTGCTGCGAGGACTTCCCTATTGAGCGTGATACCATTGCGTTCCATCCTTGCGAGCACCGCAACCAGCGGGACTTCCACTTCGTTGAACAGCCGCGTTGCGTTGACCTTGGTCATCGCGTCCTCAAGAGGTTGCTTGGCGCGGAAGGCGATTTCTGCATCTTCTGCTGCATAGAATGCTGCCTTGTCCAGGGGCACCGCGGCAATTTGGCCGTCCTTGCCGGCAAGCTCCTGATAGGAGAGCATCTCATAGCCCAAGTAGACCCGTGCGATCTCCTCCAGGTTGTGGCGGCGTTGTTCCGGGCGAGAAAGATGGGAGGCGATCATCGTGTCAAAGCCGACTCCGCAGGGGTGGAGGCCGTGCCGCTCCAGCACGATCAGATCGTACTTCAGGTTCTGCCCGATGATACGGGGAACATCGGCTTCAATGAGGGGACGGAGGGTCTCGAGGACCATGTCCAACGAAAGTTGGTCAGGAACACCGAGGTACTCGTGACCCACCGGGATGTAGGCGCCTTTGTACGGCTCGGTGGAAAGCGCGATTCCGACAATGCGCGCCCGCATCGGGTCGCGGCTCGTCGTTTCCAGATCCAGAGAGAATTCGGGTGCTGTGGTGATCTCTGCGATTAATCGTTCCAGCTGTTCTCGCTGCAAGATCGTGTCGTACTCGGCTTTCTTCTTTGTTGTGGGTCTGTCCTGCTGGCGACGTTCAGTGCCGAGGCCAAGCTCGTTCAGGATGGAGCGGAAGCCGAGTTCCTGAAACAGAGCCCTCAGCCCGCCCAGATCGATTCCGTGCAGGCGATAGTCCTCGGGGACGTTGCCGACTGCGATGTCCTCCCTGAGAGCGATCAGTTGATGAGCCAAGCGGGCGTCAGCGGCGTGCCCTTCCAGATTCTCGCGCACGCGCGCATTCTTTATCTGTTCAACGTTCTGTAGGAGGTCCTCAAGGGATCCGAACTGCGCCAGGAGGCGGGAGGCGGTCTTCGGGCCGACCGACGGGACCCCGGGAATGTTGTCGGAGGTGTCGCCAACCAGAGACAAGAGATCCACGATGTTCTCTGGCGGCACACCGAATGTCTCGCACACCCTTTCCGGATCCAGTAGCGTGGTCCCGCCCTCCGACCCACGGCCGGACGGTTTGATGAGGGCGATGCGCTCTCCCACCAACTGGGTCAGGTCCTTGTCCGAGGAGGCGATTAGTGCCGTGAGCCCCTTTTCTGCGGCTCCCCGGGCGATGCTTGCCAGAATATCATCGGCCTCCACGCCCTCCTCGAATACTGCAGCGATCCCCAATTGCTTAAGGAGCTGCTGAATCAGGGGAAGCTGAGCGGCGAGCTCCTGCGGCATCTCCGTGCGGGTTGCCTTGTAAGCAGGGTAAAGCTCGTGGCGGAAGGTTTTGCCACCGGCATCGAAGGCAACTGCCACGTACGAAGAAGGAAACGAACGCATAATCTTCGAGAAGATGCGCCAGAATCCGTACACGGCGTTTACGGGCCGACCGTCGGGGGTAGAGAGATCGGGAATCGCGTAGAACGAGCGGTAGGCAAGCGAATGACCATCGAAGAGCAGGAGCCGCTTTTCATCCGGCTGCTGTGGCCATTGAAGAAACTCCTTATAGGTACACATGATCCTTGACGTACACCCCCTGGAGGTCGAGGAGATAGCAAAGAGCAAGCGCGATGCCGTCGGCGACATCATCCGGCCGGGGAAGTTTCGAGAGGTGCAGCAACTGTTTCACCATCGCCTGGACCTGATTCTTGGGCGCCTTTCCGTAACCGGTGATCCTTTTTTTGACCTGCAGGGGAGTGTAGCCGCGTACTGGTATACCGGACGTTGCCATTAGGAGTGCGCCGCGGGTCTCCGCAGTGAGCATTGCCGTGCGGGCGTTCTTTGCCAGATACACTTCCTCAATCGCTACACCATCCGGATGATATGTCGCAATCAGGTCACGTGTCTCTTCGTAGATCTCTCGTAGCCGCTGAGCCCGCGGCGTTCCCTCCGCCGTTTCAATGACACCGCCAGCGAGCACCTTCCACCCATTCGGGAGCGCTTGAACGATTCCGTATCCTGTGATGGCAAGGCCGGGGTCCAAGCCAAGGGTGACGACGCGTTCATTCATCGCAGGAAATCTCCGAGCTTGAGACGGTCCGTGTCACCGTTGGGGCAAGCATGTTCGGGATGTTGGTTGAGATCTGCACCGCAGGCTGGGCAAAGCCCGCGACAGTCAGCGCGACAGAGAAGGTGCGGATCGAGCGAAGCAAGAATGAATCCCATGATCTGTGGAGATAGATCGATGGTGACACTTCCCACAGGGATGGCCGCCTCGAACGTTTCGTGAACGTCGATCGGTATGCGCACCGGGGCGAGACACCGACTGCACGGCCGCTCGATCGCAGTGCGAATTCGTGTATCCACGTAGAGGGTGTCCAGCTGTGCGAATCCCTCGCCACTGATCGTGACATCTTCAACAACGCGAACGCCCTCCTGCAAAGCGGATATCGAACCAGTGTCCACCCGAATGTCTATCGGCAGATGCTTTCCCGGATGGTCCACAAAGTCTGTTATGCTAACGTCAATCATATCGTAGACGATGCGCCACATCGGCGGTCCGTCTCCCCTCTTTGACATCGTGGACACGGATGATATCCGCTCCATTGGCAATAGCGATTGCGTTGGCGGCGATTGTTCCTTCCAACCGCTCTTCCGATGGCAGGTCGAGGAGCTTGCCGAGGAACGACTTGCGCGACAGGCCTACCAGAATCGGAGCACGAAGGGTGGCGAAGCGGGACAGCTCCTTCAGGAGTGCAAGGTTGTGTTGGAGGCGCTTTCCAAAGCCGATCCCTGGATCGATGATGATCCGCTCGTTGTCGATCCCGAAATTCACTGCGGCCTCAATCCGTTCGCCGAGGAAGGCCTTGATCTCGTTGACTGGATCGGTGTAGGTTGGGTTGATCTGCATTGTCTCCGGAGTGCCCAGCATGTGCATCAGGATCACGAAACGTTCGCTTTCGCCGATGACCTTGGCCATCTTGGGGTCGAAACGAAGCGCACTGATGTCGTTGACGATGGACGCTCCACATGTGATTGCCTCTTCCGCAACCGCAGCTTTTGTCGTATCGACGGAAAGCAAGACATCGCTTTTCCGATGAACCCCCTCGATGATCGGCAGCACCCGCTCCAGCTCTTCGGTGGAGGAAATGAATCGGGACCCCGGCCGACTCGACTCACCCCCGATGTCGATGATGTCCGCCCCCTCCTGTGCCATTCGCAGACCATGCTTGATGGCGTCCCCCGGCCTCGTGTAGCGCCCTCCGGCATAGAACGAGTCAGGAGTGATGTTCAGCACCCCCATCACCAACACCCGGTCTCGTCTCTTCCTCCAACGTATCAATCTATCCATCTGTTGCAAATCAACTCCAAGTATAGCACAGTGAAGCGACCAATCATCGGGTTTGACGCGAACCGCAGTGGCTATTACAATCTAGGTAAAGCGCTGGATAGAGGAGTGATGACCATCGTTAGAGTATTGTTGACCACAACCATTGAATCCTTGGGCCACGTTGGTGAAGTAGTAGAGGTTGCCGACGGATACGCACGCAACTTCCTGTTTCCACGCAGGCTCGCCACCGAGCCGACGCCGCACAACATCGCTCAATACGTAAAGCCGAAAGCCCTGCATGAAGCCGCACTGAGGAGAGAGAGGCGCAAGCGCTTCATTTGAGGGATGCCCTCGCTGATCAGACGCTCGTTTTCGTCCGCAAAGCTCACGACGACGACCGCCTTTACGGATCGGTTCGAGTAGAGGATATCGTCTCCCAGATCGAGGAGGGAATCGGCGTGCACATCGAGTCTTCGCGAGTGCAGCTGGAACACCCCATTGAAACCCTCGGCCCACACGCAGTGACGATCAGTCTATACAAGGACATCGCCGTAGAACTCCGTGTGCGCGTCGAAGCGGAGACAGATTCCAAGGTGGACCCAAAGGAGGAGTGACCCGCGATGAGAAGCGGGTACTCCGGGGCAATCACCTTTTTGCCTCCTTGCCTTCGTTTCCATTTCCCACGGACATCCGGCGTCTCTGTGCATCGACGCAGAACACGTTTTTGCCATTCATTCCACACTTCGGGAAGCAGGCCGCCAGCTCCGTTTGCGTGAAGCGTGCCTTGTATTCACGTGGTAATCAGCGCCCCGCGGACATTGTGTCGCGGGGGGAATCGATCCTTTGGCAGATTGGGTGTCTTCTGTTTCACGCTGGAACCTCACCTTGATGTAGAGTGCATCGCGGTCAACCTGTCAGGATGGCTCTTGGTGGAAGGTCGGCCTCGAGTGCACAACAAAAGTCAGGGTAGACCCCACGTTGTGGACGTAGTCGGTGGGCCACTGCCAACCCGAGACGGAATGGTTGTCCTTGACCCGGAAGCCGATCGCTTCAAGATGGATTCTTGAGTGGACAGTGGGTTTGTTGCACGCTGTATGCTCGCAACTGACGTGTGTAGTGGATGGATCGTTTTTGCAGTTGCGAAAGACAGGGAGAGCGTCGGAGCGGACGTCGATGATCTATTGGGGGTGTCCGTAAACCTGCCGGTGAAGATGAAGAACGCGGTTGCACCAAGCGGGAGATATTCGAGCTTGCCGGTATTCCAGGGCGGATCTGCCTACCGGGAGATATCGAGCGAGGGGAGAGTTGCGGTAGGACTCCTTCTTGTTCCGACGGGTCGATGAACCGCCTGGCCCGCGATGTATTGTTGATGGCGTTGGCGACCGGAATCTCGCGCGTGTTCGGCCTGTTCCGCGATGTGACGATTGCCGATCGCTTCGGTGCAAGTGGAGTCTACGACGCCTTCCTCATTGCATTCTTCCTTCCGCATTTCCTTCGGCAGCTGCTGGCCGAGGGGGCACTGTCGACGGCATTCGTGCCGGTCTTCACCGAAACGCTGGTTTCTGACAAGGATGCGAACCGCTTCGCCAGCAACCTGTTGTCCCTTCTGATCATCCTCTTCCCGCTTGTTATTGCTTGTGGAATCCTGCTCGCTCCGATCTATCTCCCCTTTTTGGCCAGCGGGTTTTCTCCGGAGAAGCTCTCACTGGCTGTTCGGCTGGCCCAGATGCTTTTCCCGTTCATTGCCCTTGTTGGTTTCGCTGCGGTGTTCATGGGCATACTGAATGCGCATCATCGCTTCTTCGCTGCGTCGTTCGCTCCGGTTCTGTTTAACGTGGGTATGATCATCGGCGCCCTCTTCCTCTCCGCACGGTTTTCGGTCTTCCCGATCTACGGGTTGGCGTTGGGAGCGATCCTGGGCGGGGCAGGACAGCTCCTGTTCCAGGTTCCGTCCCTCCGTCGAGTTGGATTTCGTTTTCGCTTCACCCTCCTGCCGCTTCATCCCGGTATTCGCCGGATGGGTCGACTGATGGCTCCCGCGGTTGTTGCCCTCGCCGTGACCCAGATCAATCTTCTCGTTGACAACAAGCTCGCCTCTCACCTGGGAGACGGAGGGATCTCTTTTCTCCAATATGCAATGCGCCTGTTCCAGCTTCCATTGGGAGTGTTTGCAGTGAGTATCGCAACCGCTCTACTTCCCCGTTTCTCTGCTGCTTCGGCTCGCGGAGAGCAGGAGCAGTTCTCTACGCAATTGGTCGATGGAATCAGCACGAGTGTGTTCGTCCTCCTTCCGGCAATGGTTGGGCTCTATGCTATCGGGCCTGACATCATCCGGTGGCTGTTCGAACACGGCCGCTTTGTAGCATCCGACACACTGCGCACTGCGCACGCCCTGTCGTACTACGCTATTGGCATCCTTCCCTACGGGTTGGTCTACCTGTTTACCCGCGCCTACTACGCCCTGGGACGTACCGGTGTGCCGCTTATCGCCTCTTGTTGTGCCGTGGCTGCAAACATTGCCTTTGACCTTCTGTTGGTGGGGCAAATGCGCGAGGCCGGTCTGGCCTTGGCCACTTCGATCGCGGGGTGCATCAGTGCAGCGATTCTTCTCTTCTTTCTGCGGCGAAAGTGCCGCCTGGATGGCAGACTCTGGATCCAATTGATGAAGATTGTGCTGGGATCTGGCCTCGTCTTTGTCGCCGCTTGGAGTGTTCGTGGCGTCATTGACGGAGGCTCGCGGGCGCTGTCGGTTTTCGCCCCGGCGCTCGCGGGGATTTTATGCTATCTCGCCTACAGTCGACTGAGCGGGCTGTGGGCGTTGATCAGAGGGTACGGCGGAGATCGTCGGGAGTGACGATCAGGCCGCTTGGATCCTCGTGGGGTTCCTCAGGGAAGATTCCCTCTAGGTGAGCACTGAGGCCTTGAAGAAAGGCACGTGGGGCCTCCGGGTCACGGAGCGTCTCCGCGACTTTTCCCAGGCGGGTGAAGCCGTCTTTCACTCGCTCTCGCGACAGCGTGCCTTGTTGCAGCTTAGCAGCCAGATCCTCCCACAGGAGGCGCCCAAGCTGCGAGGGAGCCTGCGTTACTAGCTCGATTGGTCCTAACCGGCCGAGGAGTTCCGAAACGGCAGCCGACACTTGCTTGTCGGTCAGTCCTTCTATCTGTTCCGCAGCTTTCATGAACAGGTATTCCAAAGAGAAGATCAGCTGAAGATCTTCTTTTCGATCGCGAAGATCGGCGTTGACTCTGATCCAGGCCTCGCGGTAGCGCGCGCCCTGCTTTTCCCGCTGAAAGGTTTCGTGGTGCTTGAGATGAGGACACGAGGGGGGACAAGCAATCTTCACCAAGCGGTATTCCCCACAGCAGCGACTGCAGATTGGCCCGTTAAGACTTGGGCAATAACGATTGCCCCGACGCCTGCCGCAGTGCCCGCACTCTTGCCTCATTGGTCAGCGCGTGTAGCCGAGCTGTTGTCTGGCCGCGTCGGAGAGTCGATCCGGCGTCCAAGGTGGGTCCCAAATCAGACTGACCTCTACGTCGGTCCCCTCGAATGCTTGACGGACGGCTTGTTCAACGCTGCCGGCGAGCATCCCCGCCATTGGGCACCCAGGAGTTGTGAGGGTCATATCAACACTGATCTTATTACCATTTACATGGATGTTGTAGATAAGTCCCAAATCGACTATGTTTATTCCCAGTTCCGGATCGATCACGTTTTCCAAACAAGAGGTGATCGCATCTGTAGTGACATTCATCGTGCCTCCTTCGCGTGCGCGCACATTATACGTTCACTAGGAGGACGGCTCAAAGACAGAGCTTGCACGCGGCGTCTCTTGCCCAGCGGTCGACGCGCAGGAGCGCATCCAGGTTCAAGTTGGCCTCATCCCCGGAGTTCGAGTTCCCGTATTTCTCTATCCAACGGGAAAGGACAGCATCAAGTCCTCGGCCGATGTCAGTAAACGGGATGTCTGCGGCCAGGAAGCGCCCGACGAGAACTTCGTCTGCCGCGTTGATTGCCGCTGGGGCTGTCCAGCCTTTCCTCGCCGCCTCGAGGACAGTGGCGAAAGAGGGGAACCGCTCGGGGTCGAGCGGTTCGAAAGCCATTGTGGGAATTTCTTCAAGGGCGAGGCGAGAAAGATCCGTGTCCACCCGTTCCGGATAGGTCAGGGCATACTGGATGGGAATACGCATGTCCGGTGAGGCGAGCTGGGCGAGCACCGAACCGTCGTGGTACTCCACGAATCCGTGAATTACCGAGCCCGGATGGACAACAACGGTGATCCGTTCGTAGGGTAACGAAAAGAGGTAATGGGCCTCGATGACCTCGAATCCCTTGTTCACCATCGTGGCCGAATCGATGGTGATCCGGCTCCCCATTGACCAATTGGGGTGCCGGAGAGCCTCTTGCGGTCGTACACGGCTCAGTCTCTCTTTTGGGGTACGCAGGAAAGGTCCGCCGGAGGCCGTCAGGATTACCCGCCGGACCTCGGAGCCTTTCCCGGCGCGCAGACACTGGAACAGGGCGTTGTGCTCAGAGTCGATCGGAAGAATGGTTCCTCCGCGTTCACGAAGAAGCTGGGTCACCAGCTCCCCCCCGATTACCAGGCTCTCCTTGTTGGCAAGGGCGACGGTCCGTCCCAACGATAGTGCTGCCAGAGTGGGGACAAGCCCCACCGCTCCTACGAGTGCGTTGACGATCAGATCCGCCTTGGGGAGTTGTACGAGTTCCTCCAGACCGGAGTCTCCAACGAGAACCCGCAGACGCGGGAACCGCCTCCTGAGGAGCTCTGCCCCTGAATCCTCTGCCACGCACACAGCCGCAGGACGGTGGCGTGCGATCTGGTCGGTCAATCGGTCGATGTTCCTACCGGCAGCAAATCCTACCATGGAAAACGCGTAGCCACTTTGGTTGAGACGTTCGATAACGTCGATGGTCTGGATGCCGATGGAGCCGGTTGACCCGAGGATTACGAC
>CAZDDA010000011.1:0-17763 GCA_964504085.1 uncultured Thermotogae bacterium
CAATGTTTTGAAGATTCTCGAGAAGAACATCGTGGTTGTGATGCCGGATATCAACCCGGATGGCCGTCAACTCGCCATTGAAGAATGGAAGCGAACGCAATTCTCCGCAGGAAGCGCAGGATTCGGCAACGCGTACGGATTCACGTTAAACCGAGATCTCATCAATCTTACGCAGCCAGGGGGCAAGGCGGTCATGTCGGCGAACGGAGACTGGGGACTCGTCGCTGTCTACGACCCGCACGAGGACATGGCACTGCTCGGGGTCTCCCACGACGAGGTGTGCTGGTGCCCGCCCTATAACGACAGGCCCTACCCGCCGGAGTACGATCCGCGGATCATGGAACTGTCCGATGAGCTGGGTGCGGCAATCGCCGGGGAGTGGAAAAAGGAAGGGTACGACTATCTCTACGATCCAGTAGGAAACAAGGGATTGTTGTCATTTGTTACGGGACCTCTCACAGGGTGTGTTCACATGGTAATGGTCCAGCACGGAATCCCAGCTGTGATCACCGAATCGGCGCGGACGCCGGGGACGCAGCTGTGGGAAGACCGCGTACGACAGAAGTTCTCCGCCGCCATGGGAGTCCTCAAGAAAGTGACCAATGAACAGAGACACTTTCTCGAGGTCGTTCGCGCGGCGAGAAGCGAGGTCCCCGATTGCGCAGAGAACGCCGCCTACATCGTACCCGAGAACCAGAAAGATCGGAGCGTCCTTGAAGAGTTCCTGGATGTCCTCTCGCAACACGAAATGGCGGTCTACTACACCGAGACGCCCTACCCGGCCTATGTCGTTCCCTTCCGCCAACCGCGGATTCAAGTCGCGCACACTCTCTTTTCCAACGGCGATCTTTCTGCACAGATCCTGTGTCCGGATTACGGCATTGAAGCCTACGTTCTCACCGAGCGGCCAAAGCAGGAACAGGAGGCATTTGCGAAAAGTTCGCTGCGTCGGGTGTCCGCTCTGGTTAAGAAAGGAGTCCACACAGTAGGAAACGGCAAAGGGAAGCTGGCTTTCCCTAACTACTACTCGGGAATCATCCTCGCCAACCGTTTGCTCAAGGCCGGACACTCGGTTTCGCGGCTGTCCAAGGCGTTGGACCAAGACTCCCATTCTCTCTCAGCGGGGTCATACCTCATCGATGAGGACTTGCTTGATCCGGCAAAAGAGCAAGCGGGGTCACTGAGTGTTGACCTTGTACGGTTGGAAGAAAGCGTTGGAGGGTCCGCAAAGCCGATTTCGATGCCTCGGATTGGTGTGTATGTGGGTGAAGGGATCGGGCATCTGAACATGGCACACCTGGCGGACATCGTCTGGTCGCTTGATGTGTTGGAGTTTTCGTACGAGCGGATCGATCGGGAGGCTCTTCTGAGCGGTGCGCTTGATCGGCTCGATGTGCTGATCGTTCCTGGTGGGGACGGGCACGAGATGATCGAGGGGCTGAACCCGGAGAATCCCTGGCACAAGAAGCCATGGGAGCCGCCGGTGCCGGTGGGACAAGGGATGGGAAGCGAGGGAGTGGCGCTCATCAAGCAGTTCGTCACAAACGGAGGCAAGTACCTGGGCATCGGTATGGGCGGAGGGTGGTTTGCAGCAAAGGATCTCTCCGGTCTCATGGATGTCACCACGGCAAGCTCGCCGCTTGGGAGTGGAATCGTATACCTCAGTTTGCAGAACGTCGACCATTTGCTGCTCGCAGGGTATGCAGGGGTGACGCGTCGAGATGGGACGGCACAGGGTGACCGCGCGACGGCCTATTTCTACTGCCCGCCGCCCTATCTCAAGGAAGCAGGGATGTCGCCGCTGTTTGTGGCTACTGGAGACGCGCAGCTCATCGCAGCGTTTGACGAAAGTCTGGCGCCAGAATCGAAATCTGAAGAGGCAAAGAAGGCCTACCGCGGCAAGGGCGCAATTGTCACCCAAGAAATAGGCCATGGCAGGGCAACCGTGGTGGGAGTCAACATCGGCTTCCGAGCCGTCTGGTACTCCACGTATCCACTACTGGCAAACGTCGTCTACGATCAGTCGTGACCGCAGGTAGGACTGGTGCAGCACTTGGAAGAACAGAAGAACCACGGAGTGAGTCATGACACGTCGGGAGGTACCATCAGATGGCACGGACCATCAGTGGTCAGACTTGACCGTCAATTGCCATTCCGATTTCCTCTGTCACGCCATTGGTTGCTATCGCCAATGTGACGATCTAGTACCTCTTCGTCAATGGCAAGACAAGCTCACCACCGGTGGTGTGAACGCAGTTTTCTGCGCCGTGGGCGGAGACGCAGACACTTTTCCGGTTAGCTACGCAGAAACCCGTACCTATTTCGAGACGGCCAACGAACTCTGCGAACGATCCCGCGAGCACTTCCAAGTGGTACGCTCAGCTGAAGGACTTGTCAAGGCCTGGCAGGATGGCCGCATCGCATTCTTCCTAGGTTTGGAAGGCTGCCGCGCCCTTGAGGGACAACTTGACACACTGGTGGGTTTGCATGGGCAAGGCCTTCGTTGGCTTTCACTCACTTGGAACAACGCCAACGAATTGGGAGATGGGATCGGTGAGACGAAGCTCCGCGGACTAACGCCATTCGGCAGGCAAGCGATCAAGCGGGCACATCGTCTTGGGATCGTTTTGGATTTGGTCCACGCCTCCCGCACCACCTTCTACGACGCAGTGACCGCCGGAGAAGCTCCGTTCATCGTCTCACACTCCAATGCGGCAACGATCTGTCCTCATCCGCGGAATCTAACGGATGACCAAATCCGCAAGGTGGCCTCAACAGGTGGGGTAATTGGGATCAACTTCTATCCGCGTTTTCTGACCGCGGGGAAGCCACGGTGGGCCGATATTGAGCGACATGTCTGCTACATCGCCGATTTGGTCGGTCCAGACCACGTGGCCCTCGGACCCGATTTCATTGATTTTTCGCCAGAAGAAATAGCACGGAGCCTCTCTAAGAGCACCATCGACTACGGTGGAGATTGCTCCTATCCTCCAGGGTTCTCCGACGATCGCTGTTTCAGAGACGTCGCTACTCATTTGGGCAAAGCTGGTTTCGACGAAGATGAGGTCGCTGGCATCATGGGACGAAATATGCTACACGTGGTCAAGAAGGTAGAACAGTTAGCAAGAACAGGCTAGAAAATAGCAATTTAAAGGAGTGAACATCGATGGGGCTTGACAAGGTGCTGGCAGATATCAGCGAGGACCGTCTCGTCACGTTGACGAAGGACCTCGTTGCCATTCCGAGTGAGAATCCTCCTGGGAACGAGAATGCGATAGCGCGCTACATTGCGGAATTCTTTGAAGGTCGCGGAATGCGCCCGGCGATCACGGAAAAGACTCCGGGACGGCCGAACGTTATCGTACATCTCCAAGGGGTCAGCAAGAAGCCGACGCTTCTTCTTACGGGGCATACCGACGTGGTCCCCGCAGGCGCGGGTTGGAACACAGATCCATATCAGCCAGTGGTCAAGGATAGCAAGATCTACGGTCGCGGAACGTGCGACATGAAAGGCGGACTGGCGTGCATCCTGCATGTGATGGAGCTTTTACTAAAGCATAACATTCCTCTCTCCGGAGATCTTGTGTGTGCCTTTACGGTAGCCGAGGAGACCGGCGGCGCAGAAGGAGCAGGATACGTTGTGGAAGAGCGGCTGGTGCAGGCGGACATGGGAATTCTGCTCGAACCCTCCGATTTCCAGCTAGTACTCGCAGAGGAAGGAGTGTTGTGGGTGAGGCTTACGACCCACGGGACAACAACCCACACGCTGAACGCCGCCACGGCGTGTAATGCAGTTGAGCACATGACCACGATTCTGGCTGCTCTGATGAAGCAACGCTCTTCGATTCTAGGCTGTAATCACCGGGGCAATGATGAGCCCATACTGTCTGTCAACACTGTACAAGGAGGGGATAAGCCGAATGTGATTCCGGGCGAGTGTCAGGCGACGATTGACATCCGCATTCCTCCTGAATGCGATCTGACCATGGAAAGCGCACAGGCCCGCTTTTCAGACGTTCTCACAAGGCAGAAGGGAGACATCCCAGGCCTGGACGTTGACGTGCAATTTGACATTATTGCACGGCCTTTCCACCAGCCACGGGATGCCGAGATCGTAGGCATTTTGGCTGGCTGTGCAAAGGAAGTGCTCGGTGTCTATCCCGAGATCGTTGGGCCGGTTCCGTCAACGGATGAAGACAGCGACGCTTACCATTTTTGGACCAAGGGACAGATTCCGACAGTCTACTTCGGTCCGGGCAAGATCGAACAGGCACACGCAGCCAATGAACATATCGAAATTCTCCAACTCGTGCAGACCGCACAGATTCTCACCCGTGTGGTCTTCGACACAATAGTGGACAGCTCTACCGTTCGTGAGAATTAGTCCCGAACTCTGGCCTGAGATTTGCTTGCCCCACACAGTGTTCCATGCGTGTGTTGGCTTCGGGCAATGCCAGCTGTATGAACCGGTCGCAGTGACGGTGTCGCTCGCCGGAAACCCCTGAGTTCATAGATACATCAGAGCACGCCCTAGTGGACTACTTTATAACTTTCTCACCACTTAAGTAGTTATCCAGGGAAGTTTGCGCAACGCATGAAACCCAACGTTGCACGGAAGATGCCCTTTGGTACCTGAGTTAGAACTGGCGATGAACAGAACAGATGGAACAAGTGCATGTTTGATCGGAAAAGTGGCGAACACCGACGACTACTTCACGTTTGCGATCGGCCCTTTGAAAAACAAGATCGAACAATTCAGCCTCACCGTTCTCCAAGTACCTCCTTAGGGCATACGCGCACAGGTCCGCTATCTGAACCATAGATGTTAAGGAACTGTTGACATAAAGCGGCGTTTCAATGATGCTCCGTACGACTGTCCATAGGGTACCGCGGCTCAGGAATCCCTTCATCAGGTCAGTATGCTTCCTTTCTATGGTCGGGTTGTTATCATGGACTAAGAGACCATAGCAAGTACCCTGCGGCTGCGCGCTAATGCTCTGGAGGTATTGCTCAAATCGTGAGACAACTTGCTCAAATGCCTGTTCATCCACTGAGAGGCCTCTTCTAGCTGTATCAAAGTGTATTTTGTCATTGCATTCGGCAAAGAGACGCGCGAAACCCCAGTTTGCTACGCACCCTGCTATCTCGTTGATGAAGGCTTTGCGCTCGACATAGGACAGATGGATGTAGCTCTCGGTCTTGCGGTAGTTCTTTCTGGTGCGCTTATACAGCATTGGATTACCTGACTTCTGCAGCCGCAATAGCTCACTCTTACGGAGCTTTTCAACCTCATACCGTCGGTCCCCGTAGTTCATGCTCTCGAAGCCTTTGATCTTGGATTCTTCCAGATATGTGCGAAGGATCCATGCCGTATGGATCTCCGCTTCGCGCAGATCGTACTTCGCTTTGATGTCCCGCAGCTCCCTATCACAGTCTCTCCAGTGCCAAACTGGTGTTGATAGACCTGCGAGTACATAATGCGACGTGTTGCCGGGAATGTCTGGAGTACCGGACTCGTCAATATAGCACAAGTACACGGCGCACCTCCTTGATAACAAGAAGAAGCGACTGGGGTTGAGATCTTGGACTCAACACGAGACGCTTGGCGACTCTCCCAGACGCATATGCATCCTAGCCCAGATTCGCGGATTTGTCAAACATAGCTTCGCCGCACTTCTGGCACACCTTTGTCATGCACCCAACGTACCCCTGCCCCATTGGGGCCACGGGATACGAACTGTAACCAACCCACTTACTACAATGGAACATCGCGTTTGTCTTGCCTCCGCTTCCATCGGTGCTGCCGTGCGCCAGATCGCTAATCAATTGACTGTTTCCCATCAGCACCCTCTATAACCTTGAGCTCTAGTAGCTCCTCTTCATAAAAGCGACGAAACTGTTTCCTTTCCCACGCCTGCTGTCCCACGTAAAGGAGGACTACCAACGCTCCGATTAGCATTGTGATCACTATAGCAAGGCGTAGACCAGCGGTGTTGTCCAAGGGAAATGCACTGGCCCATAGAAAGGTAAGCCCAAACGGTCCACCACTAGCCAACAAGATCAGTAGAGGCAACAAAGGAGTCTTGAGTTGCTCGCTCCAACTGCGAACTCTACGCCGTGCCCGCACAGCTGCCAACTTTTCAAGGTCACTTTCAAGATGACCAGCGTTTAGATTGTCTTTCACTGAAGTCACCTCGCCCAGCGCAGATCACCTTCTATAGTACTGCATTTACTCAGCACTGCACCAGAATGACGCTGCGCCCTTAAGACACCCAACAAAGACTGCCGCAAAAGCGAACAAGAACAGCAGGCCCTTAACGGACCTGTCGCAACGTCCTTTGGTACTGCAATGCATAGACGGTCAAGTCCCGCAAATCAACACGAGGATCAGCTAAAGCACATGAAATGAGCATTGCGTGTTTGTCGTCTCGATGCAAGAGGAAGAAGAGAGGAAATACCCCTTAGTGGACTACTTTCGAACCCGCTAGTTTGAGAATCATCTCCTGAGGGAACCCGAGTGGACAAGTTTCGAACTAGTACCCCCTAGTGGACGACTTTCGAACTTTCGAGTGGCCTGAAGCCGAGGTGCTGGAAGCCCTGTACGTATCTTGAGGCTCTACCCCCTACCTCTCGAGGACTACTTTTGAATTTGGTTAAGAAGCTAAGCAATATCGACCTTCGTAGTTAACGAGTTACGGCTCCTTGAGGGAGTAGCCTGGGTTTGAGCCCTTTGGTCTGGAGCCTGGGGGACTGAATGTAGAGCTCAAGTCTTGGCTCTCGCGTGGTGACACGTTTAGGCCGCAAGAGCAAATACAAGACATTTTCAGCATATAGAGATCTGCGGATGCCGGAGTCATTTCTGTCGCCGGTAAATGTGACAAAATAATCAATGAATCATATATTGATGACACCACTTCTTGCCACTCGTGCCAGGAACCTTGAAATCACTTTCTAGGCAGGCCTGGTGATTGTCTACTTACGACAGAGTCTACCTGCCAACGAGTGAGTCTTCAGTTGAACCAGCCTTCGGGGTGGAGGTCGTACGCTACGGTGGGGAGCCAGTTCCCGAAGAGCGCGATGCTCCTTACGGGGACGCCGGTCAGTCCGGGTGGAAACTCGAGGTAGTTGACGCCACCGAGCCCGCCGCCATGCGCGCTTGGCTCGTTTTTTTTCACGTAATCTTGAACAAGTTGAGCGTATGAAGTTCCCACAGGCCGATGTTGGGGAGCTTCTCAATAATTGGATTCGGGATCAGGCCGGGATCGCACATCTGGGCGAACGTCGGAACAATAACGTATCGCTCCTGATGCCGACCGTGCGACGGTACGGACGATCTACTCTTCATGGACGGTCAAATCGATCATGGGTCCTCCTGTCGGGGCTTAAAGGCGCCGCACATTGGCAGTAATGCTGTCAGACCGATTGCCACAACGTCTCGCGGCCTCAAGAGCGAGACAGACCGATTATGGGATCGTCCGACGTAGGTTTGTCTTCACTTTCCCGATAGTTTGTCTTTCGCATGGAGCACATTGACGGACAGATTTGGCGGAGACCAGAGGGGGCTAACCACAGAGCCACGCGTTTCTCTCCTTCGGGTCAAAGGACATGCTTGAGTCTGGGGGCCGCCGCCTTCACAGCTCAACAACGATGCGATCGGAAGGAGGCACAATGAACCATCCGGACGTATGTACCCCGCCGATTAGGTATCAAACTCAGCGAAGCCGTGCTGTTCAAGGTTCTGGTGTGTTGGCCTTCCGTCGTTGCCCCATTGATGCAAGCTGTAGTTCTCGATCAGCATCGCTTCGAAGGCTTCTCTCTCGAGGCCAACACCGGCATACGGACCACGTTTAACCCGCGATGAGAAGAAGCGATCAGGCGGATAATCGTCCTGCCGTCCGAGGTCGGCATACTGTGCGTTGACCCAACGCTCCAGTGTATGGATGCGCTCCCCTGCTTCGGACAACTCCTCGGCGTCCATGTCCCAACCTGTTGCGGACGAGAGGAGCTCAGCGAGATCACGCAGATCGAGTAGGTCGAAACGCTGCCAGATTGTGACGAAGCCACAGATTCCCAACGCGTTGTTCACGGAATGGAGTCGCTCATGGAAAGCGACCAATTTCCCCTTCCCCGCGTACGCAGAAGGAATACCGGCTGTAGGGACGCCATAGACTGCCTCACCGACGTGTTCGTCAACCAGGCCCGGATACGACTCGGTGAAGGGGGAACCGCTGCAATGCCCTCCGCCCCGTGTGGCCAACGCGGCGCCCAGCCCATAGCCACGAGGGATTTGCACGGCTTCGTAAAGGTCCTGCTTTTTCATGGTGGCCACAAGCGCCTTCGTGGCAGCTCCGAATTCATCTGCTGCCCGGTAGGAACCTTCTGCCAAAACGGATCCTAGACCCACCTTGCCTGCGATCCGGCCAATCAAGAGGCGGAGCAAGTCGTGATCAGCGAACTGTAGAGTAAGTCCACCCGTGTCTTCTTTCGTGAGAAGGTGCTTTTCGAAACACTCGCATGCCCAAGCGATCGTCTCGGCGACTGTATCAATGTCCATTCCGTACTCATTGCAGAGCATCTGTGCGTACACGATGGCTGCGGGGTCTACAATGTCCAGTTTGATGCCAAAATCCTGTATCGTGTTCGCTTCGATCACGTCGACTTGCGAACCACCGTATACACCTTCCTCAACGCGATACGTGGCTCGGCACTTAAACGGACAGCCATCCGGACCGAAGCGTCCCTGCTCTAGTTGCTTGAACGCACGCTCATCGATCTGAACGATTCGATCTGGATCCATAAAGCCGTCCTGATAGTGGCGAAAGGGTGCAGCACCGAACGGGTTCTTCGTGTTGATGCCGCAGATCGTCCCATGTTGGTTCATGATCTCCAAGGCTGGGGAGGTCAATGTCTTCTTCCAGAGACGTTGCGAGAGTTCCGTAAATCGAGATGGGAAAGCGAGCTGGGCGTGGAAGTCCCCTGACACAGCAACCACGGCTTTGACACGCTTCTCGCCAAGCGTCGCTCCGATTCCACACTTCGCGGCAGCCCGAGATCGATCGACGATTACACAGCCGGATCGAACCCCACGTTCACCGGCGGGCCCGATACACATCACCTGGCATGTGTTCCCATACTTCGACGCAAGAATGTCGGTGGCCTCTCCGACGCGGAGTCCCCAGATCTCGCGGGCATCCCGAATCCGAACATGGTCACGTGCTAGCTCGATGTAGCAGGGCGTGTCGCTCCGTCCTGACAGGACCAAGGTGCCTATCCCGGTTGACTTCATTGACCGTGCGAAGTTGCCTCCCGCATTGGCTGATCCTATACCGCCGGAGAATTGGTTGACCGAGTCGAGACTGATTCGTACGGCACCCGGTGCGGATGTTCCAACAAGCAGTCCGGGGCTGATCAACACCGGAATGGCCGAGGCATCCGGCCGTGGGTGGGGCAGGATGCGTTTTGCCAGCAAGTACTGATTCAGGCCACGCCCGCCTAGGACTTTTCGGTAGATATCAGGCTCAATGTCAATGTCGTGTATAGAATGTGTGTCGAGATCGACGTGAATCACGCGGCCAGCAAGACTTTGAACTGGCTCCGACGATTGTGGGCTAGCACGCACTGTGAACCTCCTTATTTGTATTCGGTGGTAATCAACTGGATGCGCGGAAAACCATTCCAGGGCGTGCCCCTGTCATCTTCCCCTCTTCGATCACGGGAGTCCCGTTGATCAGTACATGGGACATCCCGCCTGCATATCGATTGGGGGTGTCAAAATCGCATCCTTCTGAGATCTCTTCCTCCGAGAAGACCAGGATGTCGGCAGCCAGCCCTTCTCTTAAGATGCCACGATCCAGCAATCCCATTCGCTGTGCCGGGAATGATGTCATCTTCCGAATCATCTCCTCCATAGCAATGGGATAGTAGCCGGAACGCGTTCCGACCAATGCGCGGATGAAGGAACCAAACGTCCGTGGGTGGAGTCGCCCCTCCGAGGCTGGACAGATGTTGCCATCACAGCAAATCGTGGATAGGCGATGGCAAACGACACGCGTTACGTCTTCTTCGGACATCTCGAATAGAACCACCAACGTCCCCTCCGGCGACTCGGCGATCAAATCGAACATGGTGTCGTAAACATTCTTGCCGAGGTGAGTGGAGAGCTCAGTCAGGGATTGGCCTTCGAACGTGGGATGGTTCGGGCAGGAGGACAAGACGATTCCTTCTGGACCTACGGCATTGAAGAGGTTCTCCCAGTCCGAGTGGCTCGCATCCAAGGCTTGTGCAATTCGCGACCGGAGTGAGGGATCGGAGAGCGAAGATCGAATCCCCTCCGCCCCTCCTTCCCCTGCCCAGGGAGGGAGAAGGGCCGAGAGTGTTGTACTGCCAGCCGTATAAGGATATACATCACAAGTGACGTCGATCCCAGCGCTGCGCGCAGCCTCCATGCATGCCAGGCTTTGCGCCACGGTCCCCCAGTTCCGCTGGCCAGCAGCCTTGTGGTGAGAAATGTGAACGGAAACACCGCTCCTCTTTGCAATCTCCAATGCTTCGTTGAGGGCGTCGATCAGCATGTCGGTCTCGCTACGCACGTGTGTCGCATACAGCCGACGATGATCTGCGAGCGTGTCTGCCAGGGCTATGAGCTCGTCCGTGGTCGAATAGACCCCTGGCGGGTAGATCAAGCCGGTCGACATACCGAATGCCCCCTGCTCCAAACAAATCCTCAGGAGGCCCTGCATCTGGCGTGCTTCTTCAGGGCACGCCACCCTTGCCTCGTGGCCCATGACCAAGGCGCGGAGAGCGCCATGCCCGACGAATGCAGCGATGTTGACCGCAGGGTTCGCCGCCTCGACATGATCCAGGTACTCTCCAAAGGACTGCCACGGGAGCATCTTACGCTGACGCTCTTCTTCGCGAAGGAATGGGAACTGGCTGAGGATCAAATCAGCCGCAGCATCCGAGAACGGAGCAAGAGAGACACCGCAATTGCCGAGCACCGAAGTTGTAATCCCTTGTCGGACGAGGTTCTCAGCGGTTGGGAAGGAGATGATTCCGTAGTCGCCATGACTGTGAGTGTCTATGAATCCCGGGGTGACCAGGCATCGCTTGGCTTCGAGGGTCCGACGGGATGGGCATGTGAGATGGGGGCTGAGGGCGGCGATGCGGCCGGACACCACACCTACGTCCCCACGAAACCACGGAGCCCCTGTGCCGTCGATGATGCGTCCGTTGCGTATCAGTAGGTCGAGCATCGAACCTCCTTCGATAGGGCATTGTCCGAACCCCTTCGGGACTAACTCGGGGAGGGCGTTGTGCGGTATCGCCTTGCTTCGCACTGGCGGCAAAGCTATCATGCTGTCATAGTAGATGAGAACTGGTCAATATACCAGCTACATGGGCCGAGAGGTCTCGCGGTCCTCTGGAGGTGGTCATATTAGCGCACGAGGCTTCCGATAAGATTTTTTGTGTTCGGAGGCGTTTCCGTGCTGAACAACTCGCGTTTTGTTCCCTCTTTCTCTCCTAGCAAGGCCCATGAGAGACTGCAAGATTAACATGGGTAGTTGGGTACGTAGTCCGACGGCTGGATTCGATGGGGACGCGCTGTTTCTATAGCCTCTCCACAGTGTCTGCGCGTCCACCGAGCAACCCGCCCATGTTGATTGCTAGAGGAGGCATACGTGGTAGCCAGGAGGTGAGAATCGGACAGCATACCCAGAAGGATCGTTGTGAGACAGTCGAGAGACACCAAAAGGAGGAACACATGCATCGGTACTCACATCGAATAATGCTCGTCGGTTTGATCTTCGTATCCCTTGCACTTGGGGGAACGATGACGCTGGCGGCTGATGAACCAACTTATGGTGGAATACTTCGGTGCGCAATCGTTGCTGATCCTGAAACGATTGATATGCACATGACAACTAGTGTGCCAGCAAGCTATCCCGCACGCCACATGGTGGAGGGACTCTTCGCCTTCGACGAGAACTATGCACCACAGCCTATGCTAGCTGAGAGCTGGGAGCTTGATGAGACAGGGACGATCGCCACGTTCTACTTGCGAAGAGGCGTCTTGTTCCACAATGGCAAAGAGATGACGGCTGAGGATGTCGTTGCGTCTCTCGAGCGCTGGGGGGGATTCGGGCAGACGGCCAAAGCTCTCTGGAATCACGTGACGAATCTAGTAGCTCTCGATTCGTACACTGTTGAGCTTACGCTGGATCAGCCTTTCGCGCCGATGACGACGTATCTGTCCAACATCTACGGTGGGCCAAGCATCTATCCCAAGGAGATCGTTGCGACAGCCGGTGGGGAGCCTCTCGCGGCAGAACAGATCATCGGTACTGGGCCCTACAAGCTTGTAGAGTGGAGAGCTGGGGACTACATCCTTCTGGAGCGGTTCGAGGATTATGTACCGAGCGGACTTCCTGCGAGCGGATTCGCAGGCAAGAAGGTGGCCTATTTCGACCAGCTTCAGTTCTCTGCCGTAACCGAGCCGAATGCCCGTGTAATCGGTGTCCAAGCCGGCACGTACGATTATGCAGCGAATATCCCGAACGACCTCGTCACCAGTGTTGAAGGTGATAGCAATGTCGTTCAGATCATCATTGATCATCCTCCTATCTACCCCATCGCGTTGGTGAACAACAAACAGGGGAAGATGACCAATTCCGCGTTGAAGCGAGCGATCTTAACAGCTCTAGATATGGAGACGATCATGACGGCGGGATATGGCGATCGGAAGTTTTGGACACTGAATCCGTCCTACTTCGCGGCTGGTATCCGATGGCACACCGAGGGCGCTGGTGAAGACCTATACAACGCAGGCGACCCGGATCGTGCTGCTCAGATGGCCGCTGATGCCGGGTACGCTGGCGAGACAATCACAATGATTGTGGCGTCCTCTATGACCGAGCAGTACAACCAGGCTTTGGTGGTCCAGGACCAGCTGCAGAAGGCTGGATTCGTTGTCGATCTCCAGGTCTATGATCTCGCGAGCTTCTTCTCGGTGCGTAACAATGTGGAGGATCCGCAGTGGGATATTGCGTTCTCCTTCTACAGCACGACACCGGACCCATCACTTGTCCTGATGCTGAGCCCCACATACGCGGGATGGTGGGACACGCCTGAGATACAGGCGCTTCGGGGCGACCTCAATCAGATCGTCGACTTCGACGAGCGGTATGAGAAGTGGGAAGAGATCATTGATCTGTGGTATGAACAGATTCCTGCCCTGAAGTTCGGGGACGCCTTCCAGCTTCACCTGATGCGAGCTGAAGTGAAGGGCGGGTATGGCACAGAGAACCCGGATATGCTGTCGCCATACTTCTGGAATGCGTGGAAGTAGGTAGGTCACATTCGGCAGTATGGCTCCTCCGGGGGTATCTTGCCGGAGGAGCCATCTCCTTGAGAGGTTGACTGGATGAGCCGAATCGAGAGAGCCGAAGCCAAACACCGAGGTGCGAGTGCATCAAGGCCGCACTTGGCAATTGCATCTGGCGGTGTAGGCTGAGGGGTAGCGGGAGGCAGTATCAGTCGTGTTCTCGTTTCTCGTGCGAAGGGCAATTGGCATGCTGGTCAGCGTGCTGCTTGTCATCAGCGTGACGTTCTTGCTGATGCAGCTCATTCCCGGTGACCCCGCTTCGGTCCTTCTTGGAGCAAACGCCACTTATGAACAGATTGCCGAGTTGAAAGCGACGTGGGGGCTTGACCGGTCGATGTTCACGCAGTTCCTTAAGTACATCAGCAATTTCTTTCGGGGAGATCTCGGTAGGTCGCTGTTCTATCAGGATCCCGTGCTCCAAATGCTTGGCGCGCGGGCGGAAACCAGCATTCTGCTGGGGCTTGGATCTCTGATTGTTGTTGTAGGAATTGGGATTCCCGGCGGCATCCTGGCTGCGCTTCGACCGCGCAGTTGGGTGGACAATTTCTTCTTGTTGGTCGCTCTGGCTGGAGCATCGATACCCAGCTTCTGGTTGGGGCTGATGCTCATGAATGTGTTTGCCGGCAAACTCGGGTGGCTACCAAGCTCGGGGTTCACATCGATCCTGGAAACAGGGAATCTTGGCAACCTGAGTAGCCTGGTTCTTCCATCCCTTTCACTTGGCTTCGTCAACGCAGCTCTAGTTGCCCGGACCGCCAGATCAAGCATGCTGGATGTCATGCAAGCGGACTACATCACAACCGCAAGAGCAAAGGGACTCCGCGAGCGGGTTGTTACGATCAAACATGCACTGCGCAATGCATCCATACCGATCATCACGGTTGTGTCGTTCACGTTTGCTGCCTTGGTGTCCGGGGCAGTCGTTACGGAGAATGTGTTCGCGCTGCCCGGAATCGGAAGCCTGATCGTCCAGTCTGTGCTGAAGCGAGACTACCCCGTGATCCAAGGGATCATGATGATCGTCGCGGTCCTTTATGTCTTCATCAACTTTGCTACGGATCTGACCTATGCTCTCGTGGATCCACGCATTCGATACCGGTAACTAGCCCTGCATGAGCGCAAGGTACGCAAGCCTGCAATAGGGGAGAGGATGCAGCAACCGCGTAGTGCCGTTGACCATGGGACGTTCATGGAGAATTTTCGCCGTATCGGGAAGGCATTTGGCAGCTTCGCGACGAGACGGAGACCCACCCTAATTGCACTAGCAATGCTGTTCTCGTTGCTTGTCATTGTCGCAGTCGGACCGATTGTGTCTCCCTATGATCCGGATGCTCTGAGTGTGATGGATCGACTGCAGCCCCCGAATAGCAAGCATCTGTTCGGAACGGACCACTTCGGACGCGACATCCTGAGCCGAACTCTGTCTGGAACGAGGGTCACGCTTCTGCTTGGGCTCTCAATCTCTCTGTTCTCGATTGCCGCCGGGTTGCCCCTAGGAGTAGTCTGTGGGTACTACGATCGGGTTGGCCTCGTTGTGATGCGTGGGGTGGATACGATGATGGCGTTTCCGGCCATCATCCTTGCCCTCGCACTGATGACCATCTTCGGGAAACCGGGAATTGTCAATGTGATCCTAGCCGTGGGAATCGTTTGGGTACCGCGGATGGTTCGTGTCGTCTACAGTGCAACGCTGTCCATTCGAGAGACAACGTTTATCGAAGCGGCAAGAGCTCTGGGTGTGTCTCCTCGTCGGATTCTCATTCGTCACGTTACGGTGAACCTTCTGTCCCCAGTGATCGTTCAGGCAACGTTTACCTTCGCGTTTTCGATCATGGAGGTCGCGGCGCTCAGCTTCCTTGGTGTCGGGGTCCCCCCGAACGTGGCGAGTTGGGGGGGGATGATGAACGAGGGCAGGATGTACTTGACTCGCGCTTCGTGGATCATCCTCTTCCCGGGCCTGTTCTTGGCGTTGTCGGTGCTCTCGTTCAATCTCATTGGAGATGCTATGCGAGATCAGCTGGATCCGAAGCTACGAGAGGTCATGTGAGAGGAGTCTATGAATGGTGAAGATTGATGGCTCGGTTCGACGTGAGACATTGGAGCTGGTTCAAACTCTGATCGGGATTCGAAGCGTAAATCCGCCAGGGGAAGAAGATCGTGTGGCTGACTTCATCGAGCACTACCTCTCTAAGTTGGGGATCGAGTCTCGGCGAGTGCTGCTGGAGCCGGGGAGGAGTTCGCTGGTCGCACGAATCCCGGGCGAGTTAGAGGGCAGCTACGTCCTTTGCGGCCACATGGACACGGTCGATACGGATTCGGCGAAGTGGACCTCGACGGACCCGTTCAGTCCTAGGATCGAAGGTGGGAGATTATGGGGACTCGGCTCGGCCGATATGAAGAGCGGTATCGCGGTCATACTCCAGACTGCGAAGGAGATCATTCGCCAGGGCCTGACGCCTTCGCATGATCTAGTCCTGGCATTGACGGCCGACGAGGAACGTGCCTATCGCGGTGCAGCGTCCGTCGCGACATCTGGACTAATCGACGATGCTCGTTTCCTCCTGATCACGGAGCCTACCGGCGGGAGCGTGTACATTGGTCAGAAGGGGGAGTTGTGGGTCGAGGCAACCTTTCACGGCCGCGCTGGCCATGGCTCGATCCCGGAGTCCGGGATTAGCGCGATCCTCCCCGCTGTCGCGTTCTGCGCCGAACTTCAAGAACGGAGCCGTGCGTTTCCTGAGATTCCGGGATTGGGAAGAACGTCCCTCAATATCGGACAATTCGAAGGCGGTTGGCAGGTCAATGTGGTTCCCGATACCGCAAAGGTGTATCTGGATTTCCGCGTGGTAACGCGGGAGGAGCGCAATCGGGTTGTTGCTCTGGTGGAGGAACTAGGATCGACGTGCGCCGCGGCTTCTGGAGCGCAGTTCGAGTATCGCGTGTCTAATGACAAGGCGCAGATTGTGAGCAATCCGGATGCTCCAGACGTCCGCCGTTTCCTCCAGGTCTACGGCAACGTGACGGGGAGGCCAATTGCGGCCCGGATCGCGCCATACTCCACCGATGCTGTCGCAATCGTAGCGCAGCTCTCCGTCCCTGTGGTGATTTACGGACCCGGCTGCATCGAGCAGGCGCACCAGCCGGACGAGTACCTGGAGCTGGACTCGCTCTACGAGGCGTTGGGCATTGTTGCGTATTTTGTGACTGGGGCTGATGGAGCGGGTTGATGGTCGTTGTAGGAGTGATGCGCTGAGTGCGCATGCACTTGGATGAGTCTGAGATTCCATTAGGCTGTAGGGGTCAGATATGTGAAGAGAAGAAAGTTGTCGTTATTGCGCTGGGCGGTCACGCTCAGTTCCTCCAGCTAGGCGCGGTCCACACACCTGCGCTGAAGGGCGAAGAGGTCACTTATTTAACAGAGCGAATTGGTGACGTGGCTTGCGTGCTCGCCGAGATGGGCGACGCGATCGCCATTCGCAGCTACGAAAAGGGGCATCGTATCATCTGCAAATTCGCCGAGTGCTCACGCGTACCCGTGACCAACATGGAGGATGACACGTACCACCCGTGCAAGGCATTGGCCGACGTCATGACGATACAGGAGAAGCTGGGTCAAAATTTTCAGGGCAAGAAGTTCGTCATGAGCCGGGCATATTCCTGTTCGGTTGGCAAGCCGCTGGCGGTTCCGCAGTCAGCGATCATCTCCACTGAGATGATCGGGATGGACGTCACCCTCGCGGACCCAAAGGGCCTCGATCTTGACACGGAGCTGCTACAGACCACGAAGGATCTAGCGAAGAAGACCGGTGGCGCGTTCAAGATCTCCCATGACATGGACGCGTCGTTCAAGGACGCCGACGTGGTCTGCCCGAAGACGTGACGGTCCAGCTGCCCGACGGCTCGGGGATCATGGATGAGGCCAAGGCCCAGTCGATCTTCGAAGCGAATAAGGACTGGATCTGTACGAACGACAAGATAGCATTGACGAACGATGCAATCTGCATGCACTGCCTTCCGGCCTACCGTGACATGGAGGTTACCGATGAGGTCATCAATGGGCTGAATTTGGTGATGATCGAGGACGCGGCGAGCCGGTTGCACGGACAGAAGGGAATGATGGCCCTGATAATGGGCTAAGCGAAAGGAGATAGAAAGCATGAGCTGGTTTGACTTGAGGGGTCGCGATCTCATCGGTGAGGTCGATTGGACAAAGGAAGAGTACGATTTGGCGATGAAGGTCACCGACCAGATGAAGGGGCTTTACTACAGCGGAAAACCGCATCCGTATCTGGAATACAAGACTTTCGCGATGATGTTTTTCTCTGGCTCGACAAGGACGAGGATGTCGTTCGAGACGGCGATGACGCAGCTTGGTGGACACT
>CAZDDA010000012.1:0-17319 GCA_964504085.1 uncultured Thermotogae bacterium
ATCAGTACTTCCATATGAGATAACGATCTATTTCTGTCCTTCGTGTCGTGCTCACGAAAGCTCCACATTCCGTTCATAGCCCCTCTATAACTCGCCGCTATCGTGCGTGTGGACTACTCGGCCGCACTGGAGTGGTTGGCCGAGTGAGCTCAAGCAGGTGTGCGTGGGGAGAGGGACCGTATGTTCAATGTCTGTCAAGGCTTGCAGGGGCAGTTTCGATGTTCTCCTCGGACAGGGTCACGTTTTCGCAGGAGAAGCGCAATCCTGGCTTTTGTAGTCAGCGTCAGTCTGTGCGCCGTATCCGTCTCGGGGAGCACCATCTCCAGGACGTACCAATGGCTGTTCCAAGACAGATACTTCTCATTGACACACGGGTTTTCATTGGAGCGCTATCGGTACTTTCAGGCCCTGCCACGGATCCGTGCGTACTCGCATTATTCCACCTACGTCACCGACTCGCATGATGATGATGAGCTGGCACTCTTGGTCACCGAACTCGAAAAGAAAGCACACTTGGCAAACCTCAACGTCTGGGAGAAGCTCAACTTGATCATCACGTTTGTTCAATCGCTTCCCTACGTGCCGGAAGCAGGGGAGTACGCCCGCTACCCGCTGGAGACCCTGATTGAACAGAAGGGCGACTGTGAAGACTCAGCGATCCTCACCGCAGCGATCCTCCATCAGATGGGATATCCCGTGGTGCTGCTGGTCTTCCTGGAGGAGCAGCACATCGCCACCGGGATCTCGGTGCTGCCGCCGGAACCAGGGACCTATCGTTCGTACCGCTACGCCGGGCGGGACTACTACTACGTAGAGACCACGTGCGAAGGCTGGCCGATCGGGATCATGCCCGAGCGATACACCTCGACGCCGGAGATCGTCGCACTCGACCAGAGCACACTCGGGCTATCCAAACCACAAGTTTGGCCCTTCGGCGAAGAATCGGTCGTTCAGACTTCGCATTCCCCGCAATAGCAGTGCACTTGATTCGAAGGGAGTTGACACCTCGATGTATTTAGGTATACTGATACCGAAATACCACAATAACCGGAAACAGGCTATCGATTGGAGGAGGATATCGAGCGAATGGCAAATGCTCTGAAGATGTCGGACGCGACGAGCCTGGGGATTCACGCGATGGCCTATCTTACAGATCACTATTCTAATGAGACGCCCAAGGCGTGCTCCGTTCACGAGATCGCTTCGTACCTCAACGCCTCCGAGGCGCACCTTGCAAAGGTTTTGCAGCGGCTTGCTCACACCGGACTTCTCAGATCGACGAGGGGCCCGAAGGGAGGATTCACCCTCGCGAAGGAACCCGACCGGATAACGCTCCTCGATGTGTACGAGGCCCTGGAAGGCCCTTTCGAGATCAATCGCTGCCTGTTTTCGGAGCCGATCTGCAACCGTGCCGACTGCATCCTGGGAGGACTGATTGAGAAGGTCGGAACCGAGGTCCGAACCTACTTGGAACGGACAACACTGGCAACCGTAGCGAAGGGAGGAGAGCGTGCCAAGTAGACTGATCGTAAGAATCGACGAAGAGAAATGTAACGGCTGCGGACAGTGCGTGCTGGCCTGCGCGGAAGAGGCGCTTCAGATCGTCGACGGCAAGGCACGGCTAATCAGTGACGTCTATTGCGACGGCCTGGGCGCGTGTTTGGGGGAGTGCCCTCAGGGAGCGCTCACAATCGTAGAGCGGGAAGCCAAAGCGTTCGAGGAAGCGGCAGTTGAGCGCCACCTCGGACAACAGGAAAAGAAGGAGCCGCTGCCGTGCGGTTGTCCGGGCTCTGCGATGAGGCCTCTCAAGCCGCACGAAACCCTGGCATATGAACCAGGAACCACTCCCCCCTCCAGCCTTTCCCACTGGCCGGTGCAGTTGATGCTGGTTCCGCCGGGCGCCCCTTTTCTGCACGAGGGGGACATTTTGGTGTGCGCCGATTGCGTGCCGTTTGCCGTGCCCGACTTTCACGCCAGGCACCTTGCCGGCCGCGCCGTCTTGGTTGGGTGTCCGAAGCTCGACGACTTGGCGAACTACCGGGAAAAACTCGCGGCGATTCTCAAGCAGGCAAATCCCCGCAGTATCACCGTCCTTCGAATGGAGGTCCCGTGCTGTGGGGCAATGGCACAGGCCGTCACCGCGGCGCGGAACGAAACCGTGCCAGAATGCCCGCTGGAAATCCAGGTGATCGAGATCCAAGACGACCGCGCCACCCGGCAGGCAGTGCCCTCAGAAGCAAAGGCAGGAGTGACGCCATGAGTTTTCGCTGCCCGGGATTAAGCAGAGGAGGCATCACTGCCAGGATGTACCCTTGCCCCGCCTGCGGAACCCCGGTGGAGATGTTCTCCGACGAGCATTCGGTGCGCTGCCCAAAATGCAGGACAAAAATCAAGAAGGATCCAGTGACAAGCTGTCGGGCGTGGTGCAGTGCGTGCACGGGACAAAGCAACACCAATGATGCGAAAGACGCGCGAAAGGAGGCGTGAGAATGTTTTGTTATCAGTGCGAACAGACGTTCGAAGGAAAGGGGTGCACGAAATACGGCGTCTGTGGAAAGGACCCGACGACCGCGGCGCTTCAGGATCTCTTGGTCTATGCAACCAAGGGAATCGCCGCGTACGCCCATCGTGCTCGTCTGCTCGGCGCGCGCGATCGGGAGATCGACGTCTTTGTGATCGAGGCACTGTTCAGTGCGGTCACGAACGTCAATTTCGATCCGCAGAGGCTGAAAGATCTGTTGATGCGTGCCGCGGAGATACGCGACAAGGCCAAGACGCTGTACGAGGAGGCTGCACAGTCTGGGAGGGAACCCCCCGAACGGCTCGCCGCCAGCTGGACCCCGGCAGACAGTCTCGACGGTCTGGTGGAGCAAGGCGCCTCCGTCTCAGTCGCAGAGCGGAGGCAGCGACTCGGTGACGATATCGCCGGCCTGCAGGAGCTTCTGACCTACGGTCTCAAGGGCGCGGCAGCGTACGCCGACCATGCGCAGATCCTGGGGGTGGAAGACGAAACGGTGTGGGCCTTTTTCCACGAGGCGCTCGACTTTCTCGCATCCGAGCCGACTGACCTCAATACCCTTGTTGCGATGTGCATGAAGTGCGGCGAGGTCAACCTGAAGGTAATGGAACTCCTCGATGCCGCTAACACGGGCGCCTACGGCTCTCCCGTTCCCACCTCGGTGAGAGTCGAGCCGGTCAAGGGGAAGGCGATCGTAGTCTCGGGCCACGACCTGAAGGATCTGGAGGAACTGCTCAAGCAGACGGAAGGAAAGGGCATCAACGTCTACACACACGGTGAGATGCTCCCCGCACACGGCTATCCCAAACTGAAGAAATACTCGCACCTTGTCGGCAACTACGGCGGCGCCTGGCAGGACCAGCAAAAGGAGTTCGCCGCCTTTCCCGGCGCGATCCTGATGACGACGAACTGCATCCAGAAGCCGCACGACTCCTACAAGAATAGGATCTTCACCTCCGGGCTCGTGGCCTGGCCGGGTGTGATGCACATTACAGACCGTGACTTCTCGCCCTTGACCGACGCCGCGCTGGCCGCGGACGGCTTTGCCGCCGACGGGCCGGACAATACGATCACGGTCGGCTTCGGCCACGGCGCCGTGCTCGGGGTAGCGGACAAGGTGGTCGCGGCCGTCAAGTCGGGCGCCATCCGGCACTTCTTCCTGATCGGCGGATGCGATGGAGCGAAGAGCGGCCGCAACTACTACACGGAGTTGGCAACAGCGGTCCCGCAGGATTGCGTCATCCTGACGCTTGCGTGCGGCAAGTACCGATTCAACAAGCTCGATTTCGGCGATATCGATGGCATCCCGCGCCTGCTTGACATCGGCCAGTGCAACGATGCCTACTCGGCAATTCAGATCGCCCTGGCCCTGGCCGACGCCTTCGATACCGACGTCAATTCGCTGCCGCTGTCGTTAAACCTGTCCTGGTATGAGCAGAAGGCGGTGGTGATCCTGCTGACGCTGCTACACCTGGGCATCAACAACATCCGCCTCGGTCCGAGTCTGCCCGCTTTTGTGACGCCGAGTGTGCTCAACCTGCTGGTCGAGAAATTCAACATCGCGCCAATCTCGACAGCGCAACAGGACCTCAAGGCCATCTTGCATTGAGAGGGGTCCTCGAAAGTTCGGTCCGCACATCGAGGGTTCATCCAGCCGTAGGAGAAGGAAAGACTGTGGTCCGCGTCCGCCGTTGAAGAAGATGGGTGCCTCAGGTAGAGTTGTGTGCCATGAAAGCCATTCAATTGATCGAATTCGGCCAGCCGCTGCAATTGCGGGAGATCCCTGTGCCTGCGGTCGGCGACAAAAAGGTGCTGGTGCGGATCAAAGCGGCGGGAATATGCCATTCCGATGTCCATTATCGAGCCGGTCTATCCTCGATCGGGCCACTTCCCCAAACTCTGGGACACGAGATCGCCGGTGTCGTCGAGCAGGTAGGCACGGGTGTGTCCGGCGTGAAGGCCGGCGATGGGGTGTGCCTGCACTATCTCGTCACCTGCGGCGAATGTGACTACTGCCGGACCGGAAGGGAGCAATTCTGCCAAGACGCAAAGATGTTGGGCAAGGACTGCGACGGCGGCTACGCGGAGTATATTGCTGTGCCGGCTCGAAATGCGGTGCCGTTACCCGACGAGATCTCCTTTGAACAAGGAGCCGTCCTCATGTGTTCCTCCGCCACGGTGTTCCACGCGCTCCGCAAGGCCCGGCTTTCGCCGGGCGAGACGATCGCTGTCTTCGGCGCAGGAGGGCTCGGGATGTCCGCAATTCAACTGGCCAAGGCGTTCGGAGCGCTGGAGGTCTACGCCGTGGATATCGACAAGCAGAGGCTGTCGTTGGCCGAGGAGTACGGGGCAATTCCCGTAGATGCATCACGCGAGAATCCCTTAGCTGAGCTTCACCGGGCAACCGGCGGCAGCGGCGTGGATGTCGCGCTGGAATTGGTCGGGCTACCCCAAGTCATTCGACAGGCGGTGCAATCGCTCGGGGTGTTCGGTCGGGCCGTGTTGGTGGGCATTGCGGATCGACCGTTCTCGGTCGATACCTACCCTGAGATCCTGGGCAAAGAGGCGCAGATCATCGGCTCCTCGGACCATCTACTGCAGGAGCTCCCGATCCTGATCGAGTTTGCAAGACGGGGCACGCTCGACCTTTCACGGGTGATCACACAGACGGTGCCGCTTCAGGCAAGCGTCACCAACGATGCGCTTGATGTGTTGGAGGCGTTCGGCGGGGGCGTTCGCACGGTGATTATGCCGTCAGGATAACGGATCTTCGATGCGGGAGGTGAGACAAGAGATGCCGCGATCAAAACACCTGGGCTGGGTGGTGCTTCTCGGCGTTGTGTTGTTTCTTTCCGGCTGCCTGGACCGCCTTGTTGTGCTGGACGAGGCCGATGACGGCGGCCTCAAGACGATCAAGGTCGGTGACATCGTGGTCGTGCAGCTGAGAGGCAGTCCGTCCGGAGGATATCTGTGGCAGTTGGCCGACACGGTGAAGGAAGCCGTGCTCGAATCCCTGGGTGAAGGCGAATTCGTTCCTGACGATTCCAATGTTTGCGGCGGCAGCGGCGTGTGGAAATTCAGATTCAGAGCAATCGCCTCGGGAACGACTCCCCTCGATTTCGTGTACCGCCGACCCTGGGAGGACGAGACGTCCGATACCTTCTCCGTGATTGTCTACGTCCGATAGACGCTGACACACCGTTGGATGAGACGAGGAACCAAGCGGGTCACAACCACTCGCGTGACCCAGGACGGGTTACTTGTCCAAGCGCACGGTGATGACGGCCGCGCATGTTCTTGGACGAGGGAACTCACAAACGGGCCGCTACGAAGTATCGAGCGCCGCGTTCGAAGTGCGCAGGCGACGGACGAGTTCTTTGAGCATTCCGAGCGCCACACCCGGGCAGGATTCGATGATACTGTTCATCCCCCACTGGGTGATGACAAGACAGGTCGTGCCCGTCACTGCCACCACGTCGGCCGTTCGCGGCTCTCCATCGATGCACGCCAGCTCGCCGAAGAAATCGCCCACTCCCAGTTCGTCCAGCTTCACGGACTGTTTTACGACCTCGGCCTTTCCTTCGAGAATAAGATAGAATCCGATCCCTTCCTTGCCCTGTTCTACGATCTTTGCACCGGCTTCGACCGTCTTCTGGATGGTCGACTTGAGCATCGCCTCGAGGGTCTCCTCGCTCACCTGGGCGAAGATCGGCGTACGCCTGAGAAGAGAGATGATCTGTTGGGGGTCCGTCGTCCTCCGAACGTTCTGCTTATCCATGTCTTTCTCCTTTCTTAGCCACCGGGTATTTCACCTGCGTTGCTCGCCCGATCGTCTTGCTCTACGCGAGTTCGCACCGTCTGCAGCGGACCACCTCGTGCACTTGACAACAACCTTCGCGGGATGGCGCTTCTGCGTATGCCGACCCTCGTCCCAGCGTCGATCAGATTCTAGCGCTGCCCTTGGCCCTTTTCCAGGTCGCGCCGCGGAGACTCCTAGCACTGCGGTCATGCACACCTTCTCCACGGAGACGACCGACACCTATCGCAGTTGCCCTCAAGCTCCGGTAGGCAAAGGGCGTTTGCCGACTCCGGGTGCAAACACCAGATTTCTTGAACGAACTCTGCGTGAAAGACATCCTGCCGGGTCGATCAGATCTTGTCTGTCCGGTACCTCTGGCATGGCGTCCAAGAACCAAGCGGACGGTGACATCCCTTACAGGCGGACTGTCCCTGAAGGCGCTTGCAGTAGCTTTCCACAACGTACTCAAAGATCTTCGCATTGCGAACTGCAAACGCTATTTCCTCCGCGATTGACACGAGAAGATGACACTCCTCTTCCAGAAAGACGCCTTGGTTGACTTTGTTCAGGGCCTCCAGTACACCCACTTTCTCCTCGCCCGCCACCAGCGGGACGGCAATCATGTTCCTCGAGTGGAAGCCCGTCTTCGAATCGATTCTCTCAAAGAATCGCCGGTCGTTCTCAAGGTCGTTGATGATCTGGGGGCACTGTTCCCGCAACACGGCCCCGGCTATCCCCATATCAGCAGGAAAGGTTTCACCTTTCAACAACGGCTTTGCAGGACCCTCCACCTGATAGAACAGAAAATTCTTCTTCTCGTCATCGAGGAGAAGAACGGAGGCCGCTTCCGCTAAAACGGCCTTCATGGAACAGTACGTCGCCGCTTCCAGTAGCTCGCCAAGATCAATACACTCCGCGAGCATTGAGCTGACCGTCAGATACGTGTTCAAGTGTAGTAGCTTGCGTTGTGTTTCTTGTCGCTCGATGAGGCCGACGACCGCTTGTGCTACGAGGCGTACGAGTCTCGCTCTGATCTTCGTATTAGGGTGATGGCTTGTGGCCTCTTTCTTTTCGAATCCCATCACGCCGACGCAACGAGCTTCGTCTCGAAGGGGATACAGCACAGTGGAGGAGCCTGGAGAAAGCAGGAAGGATTCCGGAAGTCTGTCTTGTTCGTCCTCCCCTGAGATCTGACTGAATCGTACCCTGCATTGGTCTTCGACTTCGCCGGCAATCGCGGGTTGGAACCCGTACTGATAGAAACAGGGCCGAGGCAATCGCGGATCGACCACGTACAGAAAGATGAATCGACCGGGCAATAGTCTCACAGCCCTTGGAAGTACGGTTTTTGACAGTTCTTGGATATCACACGCCGCGAGACAAACTTCGCACAACTCCACCCATTGCGCCTCTCTCTGAGAGAACGACTGAACCTGAATCTTGTCCTCAGCCGTCATCACGCTTCTGCGCCGCGCAGCTCCACGGGGCTCGGTATTCTCAGCGGCCTGCTTCCGGCTATCCTCTTGCTGTCCGGGAGAGTCTCGGCAATTGGATTCCAATGCGTCACGTAGCGACACCTCGCTCCCTCCAATCCACATAAGATAGCACCGCGCTTCACCCCAGCCAAGCCTGGCCAGATGACGAGTCCGTTGAATCATTCAGACCGAGCTACGGAAGTGCGAACTGCGTGGCTACCTCGGATGAATGGAAGACATTTGTGCTCGACACGATCAGAGAAGTATCTTTGAGGTCATGGTGCAGATGACGTTGGATCAATACCGACAAGCAGGCGAGCAGCTCTGTCCCAGAAAAGTGAGCTTCTCTGGGACATTAGAACACAGTAGCGCCTCAAAGAGCAATGCTAGATTCCGGCGGGATTTGGGAGAGCCTTGATGTCTGTTGAACTGCTCAGCACTTACTTACCAATGGACCGCAGGCAGGCACTGGCTGCCGGAAACTCCCTGCCGGACCGGGGAACTGCATCGGTGCTCTTTGCCGACATCGCCGGTTTCACTCCGCTGACGGAGGCATTGGTGACGAGCCTCGGACCCCGTCGCGGTGCCGAAGAGCTGACGCGACTCCTGAACACCGTCTATACCGCACTGGTCTCCCGGGTCCACCATTTCGGGGGGAGTGTGGTTTGCTTCATCGGCGATGCTCTCATCGGCTGCTTCAACGATGATTCAGGGCCCCACGCGCTGGCCTGTGCTCTTCAGTTGCAAAAGACCATGGAACAATTCCAGACCGTGGCAGTTCCGCAGGGTGAGCCGGTTTCGTTGGCGATAAAAGCAGCGGTAGCTGCCGGTCCGGTTTGCCGATTTCTGGTTGGAAATCCTCAAGTACAGCTGTTGGACCTTCTGGCAGGAGCGACGGTTGACCGGCTAGCGGAAGCGGAGCACGCAGCGACTCGCGGCGAGGTCGTCGTCACACCGGAAGTGGCCAGGAGGGTAGGCCGCCAGCTCGTAATAGGCGAGCGGCGGGGGCCGTTCGCGGTCGCCAAGGGACTCAAGGAGCAAGTGACACCAATGCCGTGGCCCGCTCTTCCCGACAACGCTCTGGCCCCACAGCTGCTGAGGCCTTACCTGTTGCCGCCGGTGTACGATCGCGTAGCAACCGGTCACGGTGAGTATCTCGCAGAGCTGCGCCCAATCGTCGCCCTGTTCCTGCGTTTTGGCGGGCTGGACTACGATCATGACAACGAGGCACGGGGGAAGCTGGACGCGTTTGCGGGCTGGGTCCAGCGCGTGTTGAGCCGATACGGAGGCTATCTGTTGTTGCTGACCGCAGGCGATAAGGGAAGCCACTTGTACGCTGTTTTCGGAGCGCTCGATGCCCACGAGGACAACTGTGAGCGAGCGGTGGCAGCTGCGATCGAGTTGAACCAGCCACCCGCGGAATTGGATTTCATTTCCGGAATACGGATCGGCGTCAGCCAAGGCAGGGCGCGCGTGGGCGCGTATGGCGGGGAGACCCGCCGGACATACAGCGCGCTGGGAGAGGCCGTCAACCTGGCCGCCCGCCTGATGGAGGCGGCGCCGGTCGGCGAGATACGGTGTAGCCGCCCAGTCTACGAATCGGCGCGAAAGCGCTGGAATTTTGCAACACTGCCGCAGGTGACGCTCAAGGGCATAGCACAGGCGCAGGCCCTGTATCGGCCGACGGCTCGTGTTCGCAAGCGCGCGATCCGTGATGAGGGTGAATTGATCGGCCGCCGCCCCGAGCTGGAGACTCTAAAGCGCAACGTGCAGATGGCGCAAGCAGGCTCACGACGCCTCCTACTGCTGGAGGGCGAGGCCGGGATTGGAAAGAGTCGACTGGTCAGCGAATTGTGTCAGCTGGCGGCCAGGCGTGGAATCACCTGGCTGCTGGGAGCCGGGGACAGTGTCGAACAGCACACCCCGTATCGTGCCTGGCGGGAGATCATTCTTTCCTCGTTCAACCTGAACGATGGCATGGATCTGCCGGAGCAACGGCGTCGAGTGCAGGAACAGGTCACGGATCTGAATGTGGCCTACGAAGACCGGGTCCCCTTGTTGAACGACATCATCGGCCTGGATTTCCCGGAGACCAATCTGACCCGCAACTACGATCCCAGACTTCGGCAGGCAAGCTTGGCCGCCTTGGTTGGAGAACTCCTACAGCGCAGAACAACCGTTGAGCCCCTGGTATTGATCTTGGAGGACGCCCATTGGCTGGATTCCCTTTCGTGGGAACTCGCGGTTTCGGTGGCCCGTGCTCTGGTCGAACAGCCGTTGCTCCTTGTGCTGACGCTTCGGCCATTGGAAGAGCCTGTCCGGCCACAATACTCTGCCCTGTTGAAGCTGGAGGGAGCGGAGAAGCTCTGTCTGGAATCCCTGCCGTTCGAGGAAACCGTTGCTCTCGCAGCGGCTCAGCTTGGGTTGGCGACGTCTGCATTGCCGGCAGACGTTGCCGAACTAGTCGCCGAGCGCGCCGCAGGCAACCCCTTCTTTGCAGCAGAACTCATTTGCGCACTCCGCGACAGAGGTTTGATCGTAGTCGAAGATGGCAATTGCACTGTGGTCGGTGACAGGGAAGCGCTCCGCCAGAGCGTGCCCGATACCCTGGAAGGAGTAGTGCTCTCGCGCCTGGATCGCCTTTCAGCTGAGCAGCAGCTGACCCTGAAGGTGGCGGCTGTCATTGGACGAAGTTTCCTGTTTCGAGCACTTCACGAGGTATACCCAAAGCAGATCGTAGAGAACGAATTGCAGACTCACCTCGCCGGACTGTCACAGCGAAGCCTCACCCTGCTAGAGGCCGAAGAACCCGAGCCGAGCTACGTGTTCAAGCACGTCTTCACCCAGCAAGTGGCCTATGACACGCTCCTTTTCGGCCAGCGACGCGAGTTGCACCACAGCGTGGCCGGTTGGTATGAGCAATCGTACGCGGAAAACCTGAGTCCGTTTTATCAATTGCTGGTGTTCCACTGGAATCGAGCCGGGAATGCCGAGTACGAGTACCGCTATTGCCAACTTGCGGGGCGGCAAGCCGCTGTTCAATACGCAAACGCTGAAGCCATCACCTATTTCTCTCGGGCGCTTGAATTGATCGAACACCAGGACAAGGACACCCAGGCAGAGGAGCGCTTTGGCGTCCTTCAGCAAAGGGCGAAGGCCTACGCTCTCCTTGGTCGTGTGGAAGAGGAGCGCAGTGATTTGAACGCACTGCTGTCAATCGCTGAGCGCCTGGCGTCAGCCTCCAAGCAAAGCGAGGTCCTTCTCCTGTGGTCGGATTTTCACACCCGCGGAGGCCAATTTGAGGAGGGTCTGGAAAGAGCGGAGACCGCCCTGGCGATCATGGCGGAATCAACCGATGTCCCCGGCGAGGCACGGGCGCTGATGAGCATCGGAAATGCCCTTGAAGGACGGGGCAAGTTCCACGAAGCGCGCGATCGGGTGAAGAGAGCGTTGTCCCTTTTCCGCAGCTCCAATGAACCCAACGGAGAAGCAACGAGTCTGAAATCTCTTGGCATAGTCAGTGCACGCCTGGGCGAATACTCCCGGGCAATGGAATACTTCGTCGAGGCACGCAACACCTATCGCCGACTCGACAACAAGAAAGGTGAGGCAGACATGTTGGGGAACCTTGGCGCTCTCCACTACCACCTCGGCGACTACGAGCAGGTGATAGAGTACACAAAGCAGGCCCAACAGCTGTTCCACGCCATCGGCAACCGCATCGGATCGGCCAAGTGCCTGACGAATCTCGGCAACTCGTACAGCGCGCTGGGCGAGTTTGCGGAAGGCCTGAGATATCACCAACAGGCATTGGATGTCTACAAGCAGCTGGAGGATGACAATGGTTGTGCCGATTGCTTCTGCAACCTCGGAATCGCTCACGAGGCACTAGGGGTTGGCGGCCATCCCGAGCTGCTCACCAGTGCACACGGAGAATGCGAGGAGCTGGCAAAGGCCGTCGACTGCTACACCCAAGCGTTGAACGTGTACACAAGGATCGGTAACCGCAGAGGTGAGATGCTGTCCTACTTCAACCTGGGATCGACTCATCTGTGCCGCGGAAACACGGAGGAAGCCCAGTCGCTTCTGAAGTCCAGCCTCAAGCTCAGCCGCGAACTGGGGTTGAATCACCTTGCCGTGCGAAGCCTCTCGGCAATGGCACGCGGCAGCCTCCAGAACGGAATCCCTGCGAAGGCGCTGGAGCAGTCGGCTCAGGCGATTGAGCTGCTCGGCAATCAGGTCCTCCCAGAAGCCGATGAGATTCACTTCACCCATTTCGCCGTCCTGATGGCCAACGGCCGGGCCGAAGACGCTATCCCGAATCTGGAGATCGCCCATCAGGCGGTCATCGAGCGATCGGAAGCGATCAAGGATGAGGCGTTCCGTGAGAGTTCTCTTGCCGCGTACAAGAAAATCTTGACCGCGTGGGAAAAGCACCGGGCAACACCTCGCAGCTGAGGCACCGTTACGGAAGCTGCTCAGGGTAAGTCTTGGTGCGATGCTGATGAGGCAAGCCCCCGTTTTCTGTGGAGGATGAGCAAACCCAGCGTTGACGAAGAGGATCGACACCGGAATTGGAGCCCCGCAAAACAGTCTCTGTGGACTGCCTACAACCGGTCTGTCATCCGATCAGGAGAAAGGCGCTTTCGCAGAACGACAAGCTCCCTTCCGTGTTGTTTCACTCTCTCACGGATCATCGCGTCATTATAGATCGCGCCCACCTCGATCTCGGAATAACCAAGCCGTCTGTAAAAGGCAATCGCCCACGCTGCTCTGGGATCGGTCCACAGGACGATCTCACGACCCCCCTGACCCCCGTCGCACCTTTCGATGTGGGCAAGCAGTGCTCCTCCAATGCCCCTTCGCTGAAAGCCGGACAGCACGTACACTCTGTCTACAACACCAATCTCGAAGCACCTTGCCGCGAACGCTGCCACGCCAACGATCTTCCCTCTCAACTCGTAGACTGTGAACGCCTTGCGCTCGGATTCCTCCGCCAGGCCTTCAGTGGTGAGATAGGGTTCCCGGAAAGTGTCAGCCGGCACGATCGCTTGATAGAAGGCCTTGTTGGTGATGTTGAGGATTTCAAGGACGATTTCGAGATCCTTCTTGTCGATCGCCCTGATCCCACTCTCGGCATCCGCGATTCTTACCTTCTTCGCCAATACGTCGAATCACGCCCACAAACCGGTGTCTCCTCTTCGGATAAACAATCGTAGAGAAACGAAGCGCACACGACCAGAACCTAGAAAACCTTTCGGCCAGGTGTGTGAGAACCCAGGACGATTGTCCCGCACGCGAATCGGCCGGATGCGTCTTCTGATGGAAAGCCTGCCTGTCTAGCGAGCAGACCCTGGTCGACTGCCTCCGCTTGAGCCGGCTCTTGGCGGCGCATCATCCGGCAAGATGGATGTGCCATCGAAATACGGGCTCCTGAGTGCTAAGATGTGGAGAACATGTCCACGATAGATCACAAAGACCTTTCGTTGTCGCTGGATACAGAGCGGATGATCTCGGTCCTCGATCGCTTTCCGGATCAGTGTGCGAGCGCAATCGAACGAGGGGAGGGATTCAAGCTCTTCCCGAAGCAGCGGATCGATAAGGTCGTTGTCTGCGGAATGGGCGGCTCGGCGGTCGCCGGCGACCTCGTGAAGCGCTTCTCGCGGGTCCCCTTCTTCACCAATCGCAGCTACATCCCGCCGGTTTTCGCCGATCGGTACACGTTGCTTGTCGCAATCAGTTACTCCGGCAACACAGCGGAGACCTTGTCCTCACTTGCACGGGGAATCGAGGCAGGCGCTTCGATTCTCGTCATCACAAGCGGTGGGCAACTTGAGCGAATCAGCAACGCCCAGGACCTCCCGTTCTTGAAGATCCCGTCCGGCTACCAACCAAGGGCTGCTATGGGACACCTCACTCTTCCTCTTTTTGCCACTCTGTCCCGTGTTGGCCTGCTGAGGGAAATCGGACCCTGGGATGCCCTCCTTGCCGGGCTCGCCCAGGTCAGAGATCGCTGCACGCTCAGCATCCCCACCGATGAGAACCCGGCTAAACGGCTCGCGGAAACGCTGACCGGCCGCGTCCCAGTAGTCTACGGAACCGCTGACAATACTGACGTGGTCGCGATGCGCTTCAAGACCCAATTCAACGAGAACGCAAAACAGCCGGCGTTCTGGAACGTCTTCCCCGAGTTGAACCACAACGAACTCGTCGCATTGGTGCGGGCAGATCTCCTGCCAAACCAACACGTCCTCCTTCTGGAAAACGCCTACGATCTGCCGAAGAACCGCGACCGCATGGAGATCACGACGACTCTGCTCGAGAAGAGCACAGTCCCTTTCACCAGGGTAGGTGCTGACGGCGAGAGTGAACTTGCACAGGTCTTTTCACAGATCTACTTCGGGGACTACGTCAGCTACTATCTGGCAATCTGCAATGGAGTCGACCCCACACCGGTCGCGCCGATCGAGGACTTCAAGAGAGCCCTTGCAGAGCGAGACGATCACTGAGAGGAATGCCCGCACCTTGCTTTTGCGAGTAAATGGCTCATCCTTCCCCCACCATTACGAAGCACAGATCAGCCACATTCGTCCCGGTCGGTCCGGTGACAATCAGATCCTCGGCCAGCATCAAGGCTCGGTAGGCGTCGTTCTGCGCAAGGGAGTCCTCAGGGGCGATCCCTCGGCCCCGCATCCGTCCGGCCGTTCGGCCGTCAACCGCTGCGCCGGCTGCGTCCGTCGGGCCATCGCGACCATCGGTTCCGAACGAGCCGATCACAACGCGGGGAATTTCCTCGATCCCCAGGGCGGCTGAGAGAGCAAGCTCTTGATTGCGCCCCCCTCTCCCCTCTCCGCGCACCGTGACCGTCGTCTCTCCGGCCGCAAGGATCAGAGCGGGAGGCTCCACAGGACGACCGGAAGCGACCACCTCTCTGGCCACGGCGGCGAGGATTCTCCCCACCTCGCGTGCCTCGCCCTCCAGGGTGGTGGAGAGAAGAAGCGTACGATACCCCAAGCGCACTCCCTCTTCGAGTGCAGCCTCCGCAGCTAGGGATCCCGATCCAATGACCACCGTCTTCGCTCGCTTAAGCGTCTCGCTTCCCGGCTTGGGGGTCTCCGCGAGTTCACCACGCACCCCGGCCTCGATCCGCCGCTGCACGGATTCCGGCATCTTGTCCCACAACCCATACCCACAAAGGATCCGCTCCGCCTGTTGGAATGTGGTGGGGTCAGCCACGGTAGGCCCGGAAGCGATTGCGGTGAGAGGATCGCCGGGCACATCCGAGAGGACAAGAGCAAGGGTTTGCGCCGGGAACGCACGCTGTGCAAGCTGCCCACCTTTCACCGCAGACAGGTGTTTGCGCACAGTGTTCACCTGCCCGATCCTCGCGCCGGAGCGAAGCAGAATTTCGTTCGTCGCGATGACATCGGCCAGTTCAATGCCAGGAGCGGGCAGGGTGAGAAGGGCCGAGCCCCCCCCGGAGATGAGAACGACGACGAGATCCTTCTCATCCGCACCGTCGACAAGATCCAAGATCCTCTTCGCGGCGGCAACACATCGCGCATCGGGAACTGGATGGGACGCTTCGACGACCTCCACTCTCTTCGTGGGAATCGCGTAGCCTTCCGCTGTAACAACGAGCCCCTCCGAGATACGTTCCGTCAAGAGGCCCTCCAGGCAAGCGGCCATTCGAGCCGACGCCTTCCCCATTCCCACAACCACGATCCGCTCAATCTGTGAGAGGTTGAAGCGTTCTTCTTGGACGCGCAGAATGCCCCCCTCGATGCGTACGACTCGACGCAGGCACGACTCAGGCGCGACCGCTGCAAGTGCAGCTTGAATGATTCGATTTAGATCAACGCGAAGATCCCTCTCGCCTTGACCGGGTTTTCCTGTCGTCATCAGATGCTCAAGATGGATCGCTGTTGTTGAAAGGCGTCGAGTTGCCATTGTATGTATCCCTCGGCCTCATCGTCGTTCATCTCCTGTGTTTCGCGGACTAGGCTCAAGAAGCGCCCCTGCCACAGAACGCGCAACGCATCAAGTACCTTCGGATCGCGCGAGCGGGAGAACGCATTGATCGCAAGATAGACCGCCTTTACCCAGAGGGAAAGCGGGAAGCAGAACTCGCCGAGCTCTCTCGAAGCAACGCGATCCAGGTCCTCCTTCAGGAGAGCGAGAAAAGGCACGCTCTCCCCCATCATTTCCCCGTATCTGTCCCGGAATCGACGAATCAGATCCTCCTGGTCAACGGTGATCCTGCCAGGACGCTTGTCGCGACTCTCGCCCAATCGTTCGACAGGCTCGATCCCGCGCACTGTTGCGATGTACTCACGGTAGTAACAGATCAAATCGAACAGCGTTCCCACGACTTGGTAGAACATCGGAACAAGCAGTCTGTCCGGATCCGCGTACTGCTTGGTGGATTCATGCTCCTTCACACCGAGGACTGCTTCCACGATCTTCATCCGTTCCGATATTGCGACCAGGGTGATGAAAATATCGATCCCAAAACCTTCGGGGAAGAGCTCGTGCTGGAGAAGACTCTCCAGGAGAGACGCGGAGATCCCGTACTCGCCACCGATCGGTTGTCGCACAGCCACACCGAACAGGATGTTGGTTAGAGGAAAGGCAATCTGATTTGTGATCACTCCGTCGTAGTGGTGACGTAGATAGCAGGGAACGACCAGGTCCTTTCCCGCCAGGATTGGACCGGCAAGCCTGTGAATCCAACCCGCTTCGATGCTCGTCAGGTCACCGTCAACCAGCGCTACTGCAGCAGCGGCGCGATTCCGTGCGATCTCGAGAATTGTCCGCACACCGTTCCCCTTCCCGGGCTGCCCGGTTTGGGGGGTCACAGTCACATCCATTGTCGTCTTCGTTGCCAGAGCATTCTCCCGCGTACCATCGGTTGAGAATCCATCGGAAACGACCATCAGAGAACGGTGGGTTGGGAAAAACTCCACAAGACCACGATCTACTGTCTGGAGCACACCTGAGATTGTGTCGGCGCAGTTCTTTGTGCAAATGCCAACGACAAGATCGAGCGGTCTTCTTGGCATGTCCTCCTCCACTAAAGTTTTGAATTCGGCTTGCCTAACACTGGCCCCACAGTGTCCGTCAAGTACCTTTCCAAGATCTCTAGGCTGTAGAGATTCTTCCCCAAGCGAAAGTTGTGGTCGACCATCGCCTGCCTCGACGACAAATCAATGAGAACCCCAATAGCCTTCTGCGCCGCCTGGCGAATCGTCCCCTCAGAGACTGAAACCAGACCCAGATCGTCCGTGCCGTCCACTTCCCTTCCAATGGAGATCGCCTCAAAGCCCTGCCCCTTGATGTCTTCCCGGTACACGGGATACTCGAAGACAGCAATCGGAAGCCGGGCACAAATCGCCTCTAAGAACTGGTTTCCCCACCCCTCGAAAAGGGAAGGATAGGTGACAAGATCAGCAATCGTGTAGCAATCCCAAAGGGAATAGACGCGCAATCCGTCGATCTCTCCTCGTTGCGAATGGATTCTATCCGAG
>CAZDDA010000013.1:0-17102 GCA_964504085.1 uncultured Thermotogae bacterium
ATGACACGAATCCTGGTTCCCTTCTCCTGAGGCGGGTGCTCGCTGATTCTTGGTTTGGGTACGAGGTTGTTATTGATCGTCTCCCAGGGCTCGTTTATCCGCACATCGTAGTGAGGATATTCCCCGCTGCGGCACGTCTCAATTTCTACTCTTCTCGATTGGTAAGCGAGCTTGGACCCAAGACCCTTCCATGAGAACTCGTCTGATTCGACATCGACGATTTGGGACAGCCCCAAGCCTATGAACTTGTCTATGCGGTGTGGGATTTCGACGTTCCCAGTGTAATCCATACCACATCCATCGTCGGTAACTTCGAAGATGTGGCCATCTTTGTCCCTAGTGTAGCTGATCTCTATTCTCGTGGCGCCGACCTCCTTGGCACCGGCGTTTGAGAGCAGTTCTCGAACCAGGTCGAGAGGATGTACTCTCTCTTTGATGAGCTGCTTGAATATGCTCACCTCATTGATCACGGGATCAACGTCTTTTGCCTTGCTCTTCATCCTGTCTCCGATTGTCTCGCCCGACATAGTGGGAGTCCTTTCCTCGGGTACTCAAGGCTGCGATTGGCCTCTCACGACACGGCCCGGCCTCTGGAGGCAATCCTCGCTCTGTTCTCTAGGATGATTCTACATGCGGGGCCAGGCCTGGTAAAGGGTATTTCTGGGGACTAGACCTGGCACATGCGAATTGTGGGGTCTATCTCAGAACTGTGCGGCTCCGTGTCTCAACCTTTGTGTTTCTGAGGCGCTGTCGCTCTATGACCTTTGGGTTACGTGCCCAATGCCACTTTGTAATTACCTGTAATTACATGAATTACAGATCCCTGCTACTGATTTGCTAACGGTTCTGGGCCGATTCTGAGGGCTGGCGGGGCTGTAATTGGTCGGTTTCTTACACGGTTAGGAGGGATCAGGGAGGTTGGTAGGGAGGCCGCCGCTATCCGCCATCTTTCGAGTCCCCCGGGAGTCCCCTCCAGTCCCCTGGAATCCACCCCAGTCTTGGAGATATATTGGAGACGGGGGTGGCAAGACCAGACGACACTACTTCAATAGGACCATCCGTTTCGTCTCGCTCTTTCCGTTCCACGAGAGTCGATAGAAATACACACCGCTCGCCACAGGTACTCCTCTGTGATCCGTGCCGTCCCAAGCCACAGTATGTGTTCCCGGCTCTCGATCAGCATCCACGAGTGCTTTGACTATTCGGCCAAGGCAATCGTAGATGCTCAAGACAACGTGGGACGGATCTCCGGGGGGAATGCCGTAGGTGATCTCGGTGGCGGGATTGAAAGGGTTTGGAATGGCCGGTCCGAGGAAGAACTTGGTAGGCGCCGTGGAGACGACCCCTGTGCTATTCTCCTGACCGGGTTCTGCAATTCTTGTGAGGGCACAGCCGACGCTATCGGCACCGATCAGCCCGCAATCCGAGTGACTCGGTTCGCACGGAGAGTATTCCGAAATACTGAAATCGCCGCTGTCAGGATTGCAGAAGAGAGGATCTGCGGAGATGTTTCCGTTGATCCCATGCTGCCCCGCCAGGCAGCCGACCCAATCGCCGCCGGCGTTGGCGAATACGTCACAGCAGCTCAGGGTGGCGGTGCTTGTACCGTCACAGAAGACAGCCTCTCCATTGGTGTTGGATGCGATGATGGTGTTCTCAAAGATCGGAGAGGAATTGTACGAGCAGTATATCCCCGCCCCTTGCTGTTCCGACGAGTTGCCAACGAAGACACAATTCGTAAGCACCAGCGAAGAACAGACGCTGCAATGCATCCCACCCCCCCGTACAGCCGAATTCCCTAAGAAGATGCAATGCCCAATCGGGGGGAAGGAGCCATCGCAACAAAGACCGCCTCCTTCTCCATCCTCAACCGAGTTGCCAGAGAAGAGGCAACCTGTAATCGTTGGAGACGACCAGAGGTCAAAATACATGCCCCCACCCCACGAGTAGGCCGAGTTTTCCGAGAAGGTGCAATTCCTGATTGTAGGCGAGGAGGCAGAGCACCAGATGCCTCCCCCTTTTCCATAAGCACCGGGAGCACAATTCCCCTGGAAGGTGCAGTTCTCAATCAGAAGAGAAGAATTCGAACAGCGTATTGCCCCGCCTTGCGCTTCCGGCTGCCATCCACCTGGCTCCGGCGCAAATCCGCCTTGGATCGTGAAACCTCGCAGAACTGTCCTTTGGCCCTCGCCAATGAAAAGGAAGCCCCGATGACGTTCGTCCTCGCTCCCTGCACAGTCAATGATTGTGCTGTCCGAGCCGCTCTCGGATCTCAGGACAAGAGCTTTCCCCCCGAGACTGATGTCACGGTTTCCCTCCCCCGTGTACACTCCCGGAGCCACGATTACAGTATCGCCTGCAGAGGCAGAATCGATACATGCTTGGATAAGAGAGCAGTCACAGTCCACGCCTGGTGTTCCCATAGCGTCCACGTGCCAAAGATCCCCACCGAAGCATCCCACCCCAAAGGCTCCTATCTGTCCGCAGCCGTAGCCATCGATACACGGTGATCCTTCCAGAAGACAGTAGTCTCCGGCAGGGGGATCGCAGAAGAGTGGATCTTCGGAGATATTGCCGTTCGTTCCTAGCTGATGCGCAATGGGACCTAGCCAGTCACCCACGGCGTTCCCATACAGATTGCAGCAGACTAGACTCGCATTCGAGCCGTCATTCTCACAATATAGCCCGCTCCCGTTGGTGCTGAAGGCTACAATAGTATTCTCCATAGAGAGGAGCGAGCCGTCCCAGCACCATATCTCGGAGAAATAGTAGTCTGTGTTCCTGGCTACGGTGCAGCCGATCAGCGCAGGGGAAGAGCTCCGGCAACTGATACCTCCCGCCATGCCAGCCACGTTATCGGTCAGTCTACACCTGACGAAACTGGGCGAAGAGCCATTCCGGCAATGCACAGCACCTCCTTCACCCAGGTCGGCGCAGTTTCTTGAGAAGGTGCACTTGATGACTGTCGGCGAGGAGCTGTAGCAGTACATGCCCGCTCCGGCGTCGTTGGGGTACGCCCCAGTCACAAAGCCCCCAGTTATCGCAAAGCCCTCGATCACGGCTGCCGTATCGACATTCTCGCAGTAGACCACCCGGCCGAGTGAATCGGCGTCGATGGTGACACAGTCAGAGTTACCGCTTTCGCTACGCAGACAAATGCCGGATTTCATAATTACGCAGTTCAGCTGACCATGCGGATCTAGATGCACACAATCACTGTACGTCCCGCACGCCACAAGCACGGTGTCCCCTGAACCGGCAGCGCCTACGCCCCGCTGTATCGTGGCAAAGGGATTGGAAGCACTTCCGTCACCAGACATATCGTCCCCGGTGGTTGCCACGTGCCAAGTGTGGTCATTGTCCAGCTCGGTAGCCATGATCTCCGTGTACAGCGCTGGGGGACCAGAGGTTGCCTGGATGCGAATTGTAGCCTGACCATCTGCGGGGTCACCGTCCTCAGCGGCGGCGAGAATCACAGGCTGGTAGATATCCCAATTCGAGGTCGTGAACGAGAGCGTGTTTCCAGATAGGACCGAAATATCCGAATCACCGCTAGCCCAGTTGACCGAGGCATCTACCGTCGATGGCGGCTCCCCATTCATTCTCACCTGGAACTCGGCGGTTCCTCCCTCCGGCACAGTCACGGAGTCAACGTCGGTAACGAAGGACAGAGACTGAGTTGTGCCATATCCGCTCGGCCCCCAAAGCGTTTCTATTCCATCGCCGTTCTTACCCTTGACTCGGAACGAGTACGTCTCCTCCGGAGACAATCCCGACACGATCACGATCCCCCACCCGTCGTCGGTTTGATACACAGGCGTCTCCCCGTTGTTTCCACCATCGGCAGCAACATAGTAGTCGTCCGTAGTGTTGCGGAGTGCAAACAGGGTCCACGACGGATTCCCATTGGGATCCACATCGACATCGAGAGTCGTGGTTGTAGGGTTGGACACCGTCGGCGAACTGGGCGTGTTGGCAAGTGTGTATGCAGTAGCTGGGGTACAGTAACCAGTCTCATTGCCAACCGCATCTCGGGCCCTGACCCGATACTCATATTCGTGGTTGACCCCCAGTCCGCAGTCAACATAGCTGGTACTCGTCTGCCAACCCGAGTCGTCGCATCCTCCACCGCCAGTTGGGCTCCCCAGACAGTCGAAGTAGTACTCCACAGGGGGCGAATCATCCGTCGCCGTGAGCGCCAGCAAAGAAATGCAGGATGTGCTTGTCGCCATGGGCAGATCACCCCAGTGCATCGGATCCGGCTGGGGTGGATCGTTGTCGACGAACTCATGGACGTAGATCCCAGCAGCGTCCTGGTAGCTTGACTGGTTGTTCGAGACATCGGCGTCGGTGATGTCCAGAATGACTCCGACGTAATAGAAGCCGGCTGAAACGTCCGGCGGTATCGTAGGAGGAGGTGAGACAATCACCAGCTCAGAGGACTTGGCGCCTAGACTCCTGTTTATAGTGTGTGAGTGTATGGGCGTATCCGACGGCAAGATCTCCGGATCCGTGGAGAGGTAGACATCGACATCTACGGCACCACTCCAGGATGCGGGAGAGTAGTTATGCACGACGTAGCTCATGGAGAACAGCTGGTCGCCAGCATCGACATCCTCAGGGGTAACCGCCACGTCCAGCGGAATGAGGTCGAACGTTGAGGGGGTGTGGTCATTAATAAACCACTCGATATCTCCGAACTTGGCCGGAGTGATCCGTACATCTCTCGTGTAGCTCGGCCAGACGACTCGGCCGTTGGAGAGCGCAGCGTATACGCAGTGGGTCGAACCCACGCTGTGATACGCACCACTCCCACTCTGTCCGCTGTAGGACCTATTGTTGAACTTGAGTTGATAAGTCCCAACTTCATCAAAGTCCCCGTGCCAGGTGTACATGAGCATACCGTCATAAGGGTCTTCGTCAGGATACCCCGGGTTGTGAAACGTGTTGTCAGTAAAGAAGGAATCATCGTTGTTGTATCCATACTCATGCCAGCCCGTCAAGGCTCCAACGGGCCTGTCGAGTTGGATCACTCCCATATCGTGGTCGTAGTCTCCCGACTCGGTCCATCCCGTCCAGAGCATGAGATAGACTCCCTGCGCATTCCCGTACACTGGCTCGGGGAAGGCCGGAAGGACTTCGATGGACTGCGCCGCCCCACCACCCCCCTCGTAGTCGTAGACACAATGCCCCGCAGTGAGGACGTGGAGGGGATCTATCAAGACCCCAGAGCTCACTTCCGCAGGCTGTCCCGAAAAGTGCACTATCAGTTTGCAATTTACCCGCCACGGATCATCCTCTGGGTTTTGCACGAGCGTGAGATCTGAGAAGTTCTTCATACCATTCAAGAACTCATCTCGCAGGTCCTCCTGAATATTCCAGGCAGGTCCCCTGCCACCTTCGCTGCGAGCCGCTGCCGGCCTGTCAACAGAGTCGTCTCCGTAATCGTGAATGGTCTCCTCGCCTGTGGCGATGTTGTAAGAGACGAGTTTCTCGCCAAGTCGACCAGTTCCTTTGGAAGGAACCGATTCCGGCAAAGGTACGGGCTCGCATTTCTGTATCTCCTCGAGAAGGCGAGCAACCCATTGCTCCTTGCTTCCCCTGGGGCTTCCATGGCTGACTTGCTGCTGCCCGTCGGCCACTTCAACTGTCACAGAATCCGACGCCCACACACCAGCAGGCACTGCCAGTGTGAGAGAGACCGTCAAGGACGGAACGACTACCGACTGTAGAGCGAAGACCAACGCGTAGACAAGACCGATAGACAGGCGGTTCATTCGAGGCCTCCTGGAGCGACACACGCTGGATTGAGGTGGTTCTTACACTTGTGAATGATACTCCCATCGGGGAGGCGGTGCAATGGATCAGTCAATCACCGCAGTGCAGGAAAAGCGTTGGCGAGCTTCGGACAACGGTCGGGGAGGAGCACGATTGCTGATGACCGTTGATTACTGATCATTCGTGGAGTTTGTTACAGGTTTCTAGGCAAAATCTCCAACATTGGTCACCCCGTTTTGGTTAGAACCCAAGCACCGAAAACGACTTCCTTCCTACCCCAAACTGCCATAAACGGCATTCCCCGCCCTTGAGGGTCTATTCTAGTAAAATCGACCTCAGAATGGTGGAAGTCCAGCAGTGACACCATCCAGCGGGTCTTCATGAGTGCAGTTAGAAGTAGAACTTCGAAGGAAGTAGTAAGTAGGGTGAATAGTAGGAGTGTAATGAAGAGCTGATTGTAAGTAGAGAGGGGGATGCATGGGGGAGCGTAACCTATTCACACGTGATGCCGGGGAACGTACAACATGTACACAGTCCCGATGCAGCTTCGCATCTGTGCTGCGCCGCAGCAAGACGGCGGAGTGCAAACGGATTCCGCTAGCATCATCCATACGTACCACACTCTAGTTCTGAATACAGTCCCTCCTGATTCGTGTCGCACATGCATGCGGATGACTTACACTACCATCGATACCCTTTCTTCTATCTCTCCCCAAATCCGTCCTTACTTCCCACCCGCAATTTGAAAACTCTGTTGTGATCTCTTGCCCTCTCAAGAAAAAAGCTGCACCCTCCATGCCCCACACGAGAAGGGTTATCGTCTCTCTGATGTGACCTCGAAATTTCTGCCCTACTTTTAGTCCAGAATTGGCTGCGTGGGAATCACACTCGGAGTTCTTCAGAACAACTTACACTGCAGCATTCCCATTCTTCTTCCTCTCCCGGGATCCAGGCTCACACCGGATTTGTAATTTGAAGATCTTGTAATGGAGGCTCTGTTCGTATGGGTTCTCCGTTCGAAATTCGTAGGTCGAGGCGCAAGCAGCGCCGAGTTGAGTTTCGGCCTGCAGGGAATGGCCCTCATCGCCTCACAGGAAAGCGATCGTATGAGTTCTGGTCTCGGGGGGCGAAGGAAAGGAGATCGTTCGTCAGAAAGCCTCTATGGCGGTCGAATCGACGTGCCGGCTGAGAGCGAGTGTTTGGATCTGTGATCTGGGAGGAGTATTGAGTCTCGTGAGAGACACACTCGGGACGGTCGCCCTGTGCCTATTCCATCTCAGGATCCGAATTCGAGCTTCCTCTTTAACTCTGGAATAATCTCCTCGTATCTCTCCAGCAGCTCTCTTGCCAATTCGAGGGATCCGCCGAAGAAACCCGCCTGTAGAAGCTCAGAGTCTTCCGATTCACCGAGGTACCTTCGGATCAGATCCTTGAACGGGGAGCGATCCCCTTCCAAGTCCCACCGCCAAGCGAATCGCCCGAGGGGCGCCCAATCTTTCTTAGTGATATCAAGGACCGTAAGCCCGACTAGGAACTCGAAAACGTCAGACACCTCCTCGTAGTCCCGATCACTCGGTAAGTAATCTGTCAGAGCTGGCCGCAGCACGTCGAGAACATACGTAGAGGGGCCCACCGAAGCGTTGCTTCCATCCTTGCGCAATAGGGGGCGTCTTGCCAACCCGAGCGTGATTCGAGGGTTCAACCATCTGATTGCGGGCGTCCTCTCACCAGTCCCCTCTTTGGCGATCAGGGATTTCATCAAGATCGCACCCAAGTTCAGGAACCGAGCAGCGGCCGTTGCTGAAATACCTGCAGCATACTCGACCAACATGGCGGGGTACAGTTTGAGCTCACGCAGCCGGGCGCTCGGAGCTTGGGCAAGGCGCTGGATGGATCGAACCAGGAGATGTGAGTTCTCGCCCTTGTCATAGTGCGCTAGGGCAGCGCTCATTGCCTGCAATTGCTGTGTCACACATTCACACCGGGTGACTCGCTCACGGAATTCCTCGTCACTTGAGGGGGGCGCCTTGGGGAAGAGATCGTCAGAATCTAGATCCTGCAGCGTCCTCTCCGTCTCTTCCCGAAAGATATCATCGAGGCGAATCCACTGCCCGGGATCTGAGATATAGCGTTTCACAGTTGCCACGGCAGCAGACACAGAAACAGGGTCGGGAGTTCGAAGATCACGGATCGCTTCGATCTTGTCCAGCAGGTCATCGAAGAAGTTATCAGCGTTCTCGATAGGAATCACCTCGGCCTTGCGTTTCTCAATCACACTATGAGCCTCTTCAGTCAGACTGCCTTTCTGAGCCCAGTACGTTGTGAAACGACGATTTGGGCAACGGAGGATAGCTCCCACCAGTGCGGTGTCCCAGCTGGCTGACCACCCACAGACAACAAGCCCGTACTCGTCCAGAATGCGATCCAGGAACTGGTTAAGGCTCTCTGGATATGTGCCCAGCTCCTCTGGTGTATTCCTGATCCTGGTATCCCTATAATCTCCATGGAGCTTGACGACAACGCAGTCGCTGTGCACGGTAGGAAGTGCCCCCCGGAGATCATCTTCGGAGCTAATCACATCATAAGGAATCCCTTCACTCCTCAGTGCGTCCTCGATCAGACGGTCAAAATTCGTGGTGAGAATGATCTTGACACACCCAGAACCAACAAGACCAGCGATCCTCTTGTGGGCCGTCGTCGGGACCTTCTTGCCCTCTAGGCGTTCCTCCTCTGTCGGTTCGAAATACCCTTGCAGCAATTTCATCCGCTCCGGCTGCGTTTTGGCTAGGGCCTGGATCAGGTAGGAGTAGTCGGGTTCCTGACCGAATGTCTCAACGTACCATGCTCTGGGGTCAGGAGGGGGCTTCCCATCCTCAGCAATTGCCAGCTGGCGGGCAAGATCCAGCACAATCTCGTAGCCCGTGGGGATGCCTGCGGCTCTTGAGACGCCGGATCCTATCAACAAAGCGTAAACTCGAGGACTGTTGTGTATCGACAATGCCAGCTTCAGCATGGGATCGATTTCCACGTGGCAATCTCCCGGTTAGAGAATTGCTCTACGGACGAACGTCTTCCCAAGGGACCATGGAACTTTCCAAGGCGCCCCTACAGATGGCCACAGCGACTGCAAGTGACCGGCCCGGCAGGATCTCCAGAGACCTCGCCGCCGCAGTGTGGGCATTTGCCATAGAAGGCCAAGAAGGTTCTTCGCCACCGTTCGGGATCCTTGATGAAATCATCTTCAATCACGGGCAGAACATCCACGCCAATGGATGAGTATTCCTCCTTGAGCTGCTCTGCGTATTCCCAAGCGGGCGCATGGCTGTAAGTACCTACCATTTCGACTACCTTGTCGGGCGCATCATCAAGCCTGAAATCGGGATGTCTCTTCTTGCCATTCTGGAAGACGAACGTGTTGTCCTTGCTGCGGTCGTTACCCGAGAACCGGAGCGTTGGCACTCTGAGCACCTCGAACACCAGCTGTTCGACAGCGTTTGCACCGGGGCAAACCAGATCTCCCACCTCTTGCTCCGGATTCTTCTTACGAATTGCGGCGAGTCTCCGCCTGGTTTCCTTCGGGTCCATGTTGCATACACTCCGAGATTCAACTCCACTTGGTACTATCCGCTATCTGAATTCAGTCACGGCCGCATTCAGGCACATTACATCCTCCTCCCAAATGGGATCCTCGGAACTACGATCCACGAACCTGCTGGACCCAACCGAGTCCGAGCTTGGAGTAGAGAGGATGGGTGCTAACCACAAATGCGCCTGCATGGATATCTCTTCCGTTTGCGTTGGTCATTGCACCTCACTTCGCCTTCCAGATCTCGCCCCGGTCGTACTCGATCAATCCCCGCCGGATCGCCCCGTTGATCGCACTCTTGAATGCATCCTTGATCTTTGAACCAGTGCGTTTGAATCCCAGTCTCCGTGCTGCCGCTCGGACAGCATCGTCCCGGGTCCATTTCTTCTTACCCATGGCTTTGAGGAGGGCATCGATCAACTGATCCCGGTCGAAGTCTGTGATATAGACTTCCCGGCCCTCAGCTGCCCTAGGGATCTTCGCAGGTCTTGGTTTTCGGTAAGGGGTCGCAGTCATGGACGGGGCGGGGGATCTCCGTGTTCTGTTCTCACATTCCTCTCCCGGGGGCCTCACCACCTGGATCTCATGCTCGTGGATCGCTCCCATTTCACTCTTGGTAACATCCCAGAGTGCAGCTGCTGTTGTGTCAATCTCCCTCGTCAGTGTTCGTGTCCTCTTCTCGTGGTTATCCGCAACGGCGTCGTGAATCTGCCTTGAGAGGTCGCACAGTCTACGATGGAGGCTACTCCGAGCTTGGTACTTCGGAACCCGTATGCGATCCAGCACATGAGGCGAGGGATGCAGGACGACGTAGCCTCGTAGAAGGTTCTGCACAGGAGAAGAGTTGAGAACAGCGCACAAATAGTGGGCTTCGTCACTGCTATCACAGGAGACTGCAACGACGGTATGGTCTGGCAACGTGGGCTTTATGGTCTCGACTCTGCTGGGACCTAACACCGCAGCTCGGACTGTATGCCCCACTTCCGGCCACACCACCTTCCATGGCGCCCGGGTGTAGCCGGCCATGTTGCGCATCGTATAGAACGGTGACCCATCAGGATAGTACTTCCGATCTGCACGAGCAGTCAGTTCGACCTTGAACTGTCTGAGGAAACTGTAAGTCTTTGGATACTTCTCTCTCATTACGCTCTCGGGGATACCCTCACGTTGCTTCTGCCTGTCCTGGGGCGCAACAATGAAGCACGAAGGAGTGGCTCTCCAACGCACGACATCCCTACCTCGGAGCAGAGGATAGACGAGGTCAGGCTCAATGGTGGCTTCTACCCGTTTGAGCTTGATCTTCCCAACATCGGAGAGGTTCTCCACAAGCAGTTCTCCACCTCTCTGGCTGCGGAGAATACGAATCCAGTAGCAGCCATTCAAACCTCCGGTATTCACCCCCTCATGAGCCTGGTAGTCGCTTGGACCCACAACCTTTCGGATTCCCGCCAACGCTCTAGGGGGGGCAGTCAACCAGGGCGAGGTTATGATCTCCTGATCCACAGGCATTGCACCGAGCTCCGAGCGCTCCGTCATCGTCCACACCTCATCCAGCGAAGCATCCTGAGCGACACGAGATGGTCCTCGCCAGACTACGTATTGGACCGGATACTCGAACCCCTGTACGGACTTCTCGCAGATGAGAACCGCCGTTCGGTTCGTGGCTCCCTCAAATACCTGGATTCCGCTGAGGTCATGAACGACCAAGGGTTTCACCACGATTGCCTTCCCGTTTGTGCGGTAGCCTAGCTGGCGGAATCCATCTCCTGCCCCTCTGGTCTTGAACACTGTCTGCGTGATTACGAATCCAAGACGTCCTTGTTCCTTGAGATAATTGTCAACCCCACCGTAGACGAAGAGCATGGACAGATCCTTTTTCCCTCCTCTCATGCGACCCAGCTGCCCCTTTTCGGGCCGAAGATGGTACTTGTCCCAGATCGGAAGGGTCGACTCTCGGTAGTCTGGTGGTAGGCTCTCCCAGTTCACCCAAGGCGGATTGCCTGCCAAGTAGTCCACCCGGTCTATGAACAGCGGTGCGAAAGCATTCTTGATAATCCTCGCCCAAATCCCGTTCTGATTCTCACTGTCGAGTTCTCTGATTCTCTGGTAGAGAGCGTGGTGCAGTTCCTTCTCGTCGACGGGGAGCCCCTCTGCCCTACAACGTGAAAGGAACTCGTCTGCGTCATATCCATCTCGCACGGCCAGTTCCAGGGTGTCTGAGTACTTCGCGATGTAGTCCCGCCTTCCAGCAATCCGTAGCGGAACAAGGAAAGTACCCGCCGCTGTCTTCAACGCCATCGGGGGATTACCGGGATCGTATTGTGCTCCACTCTCCGTTAGAAAAGAGGTTTGCGCAGTCTGCGACCCGACATTGGCAGGCGTCATAATCGAGTCGCAGAGATAGACCGGAAGTTCCACACCTGATGCGAATCTGAGAAGGTCTCGAATGGCAAGGAGGTAGTTAGTCCTTGTGGCCATCACAGCCAGGGGATTCAGATCGAAACCGATAACGTTCTTCAGGATCTTCTGAACCAGATCGGCTTCTCCAAAGCCGCACTCGTGGCGGTGCTTCTCGAACCAGCCCTTGATCCGGTTTATCGTCATGACCAGGAACGTTCCCGATCCGCACGCCGGGTCGAGAAGGCGCTTGTCGGGATCCCCCTCGTATCCAAGTTCGTTCAGAACATGCTCGGCCAGCCAGTCCGGCGTGTAATACTCGCCGAGGTCGTGGCGGACAGATTTCGGGAAGAGGTGCTGGTAGAGTTTCTTGAGGAGATCTCGACTCTCTGCAGGCTCGACACTCAGAGTGGTGGGATCATACTCGTCGAGAGTATGCACGATCTTCCAGACTACGTCGGCGACCCGCTGATCCCAGGCCGAGAGATACCAGGAGAAGAGATCCCCCTCCAGGAAATTACTGATCCCCAGCTGTGTCCAGATTCCGCCCTGTTCCAAGTTCTCCATTTCGTGTCGGAGTTTTGGAGGAGTCGGGGCACCAACGCATCTCTTGAGAGTTGAGATTCCAAGGGGAGAGAACGAAGCGGCGATCTCGGCAGCGAGGAATTTCATGAAGATGGCGTAATAGGTGTGTACAGCGAAGAGGAGTTCTGCGGGCCGAGTACTCTTCGGAATCCCGTAGTGATCTGCGAGTTTCCTGATCTTCTCATTACGACCTTCAACATCGTATCCACAAACCTCCCCGAAGAGGATCTTCCACTGATTGAAAAAGGTCTGGGCCTTCTTGTTGTCGGTTTCTGTAATGACCTCGTACAGATGCCGAATCCCCTTCCTGGCAATTTCGCTATCGGATCCGAAGTGCTCTGCCAAGTGGTCGGGGGTGAAGGAATACCCTTGGGCGCCAAGAGAAACGAGAGCCCGGAGCAGACGTTCCACGGAATAGGGCGTGACCGGCTGTGGTTTCTCGATGCCCCAGTTTCCGCCGCTGTAACGAACGAAGATAAACGTATCACCATCGCATCCGACGCCGAACAACCGCTCGGTACGATCACTGTGTTCCCTCTCAAAATCGACAAACCTCTGCTTCAGCTGCTCGACGACCTTCTTGTTCCCGGGATGGTCAATCTTCGTCTCGTCGATGCGTCCAGGACCTTTGGAGTACTTGTACTCCAGCAGCACGCCCTGGTATTTCGAATCCAGCCGCCCCGAGCCAATGTGGTGCTCGTGCCGCCCCTTGAACCTGAGGCCGGCCTTCTCCACAAACGTATCGATGAGTTTGTTGCACTCGTGGCGGACATCCTCTTCCGTATTCGCCCATGCTGCGATCTTCACCATCTGATCCGCCATGACGGCGCTATGGTCATGAATCAGCTCCTCGATATTGGTGGCTCCGCTCGGCATTGGGTGGATCTCCTTTCAGGTGTAATAATAGGGCCGTCCCCCGTGGTCATCAAGAACGGAGTCGTGTGAGAAGTACGATTCTTCAGCCGACTCGAAGGAGCGTAATTACCGAGGTCTTAGCGGTGATCACAGCAATAATCCGGCCTGTAACTCACAGGAGCGATCTTGAGCTAGTCCAGAAATGGAAGAAGTGCAGTTTATAGCCGTAACTCCTGTCCATACAAGGCATTATGCCTGCGAGAAGCGTCTAGAAGATCTTGTACTAACTTTAGCTAAATGGCAGAGCAAGCGGAGATAGAAAGAAGGGAGGAGAACACGGAGGTGATAGATGCAGTCAGAATTCCAAGGCGTGCGCACATGTTCTTGATTAGAAGCGTAGGGGAAGTTGTACTCGACGGTCCTCCCATGGAATGGGGCTGTTGCCGGCGGAATTCTGTACTGCGGAAGCGAGAGCCTGGTGGTTACCTGCCGCTACCTACAGGCCTATTTACGTAATTAGATCCCCCCGCAATGCAGGAGCCGCACAAATGCGCAGTAACCCTCTCCCTGATTGCCGTCCAATTCGCCGGCCATCTTTTGAGGCCAGTCTAGGTGGTGAAACACATAGCCGGCTCGCAGTCGCTCGCAGATCACAAGCCCAGCCGGTTCTCGCCCACTCCATCCACCTCGTTTCTCACCACCGTGCTTGAGCGTTCGGAATCGAATTGCAGGCCTCTTTCCGCCAGAAACTCGCCTGGTCAGCCAACCGGACAAGCTCATAACTCTTTGTCAAGCATAGCGTCGGCATTTTGCTAAACAATCCTGCCGTAATTGCAGGATAGAAATCGTATTATATATATGAGAGGAAAGCAACGGCGAGCTGGCGGTGGGAGGCGACGGGAAGTGCACGCTTCGAATCAATCGGATGAGCGCCTGAGACTCGAAGCGGTCCTCGAGTATTTCCGAAGGCGCAAGGGCAAAGTCAGAAACCTCACCGTCCCGTCATGGGATCGGATCGCAGATCTGCCAAACGAGATTCTTGCGGTGAGGGCGATGGCGGCCGGATGCGGGATTAGCATACGTTCCGAGTCCGAACCGTCCCGTAATGATTCTTCGGAGGAACGCATGGAGAGATTGTGCAGGGCCATTGCCAAGGTAGAGTCGAAATGGAGAAGTGAGCAGATCAAGTATGGGCTTCAAAACGCTAACGAGCACCGTCGTAGGAGTCGGAAGAAGAGGCCCGGATTAAGGACTGAAGAGGCTGGCGTGGACTATCGCAGAGTGAGCACTCCCGAGCAGGTACGGAAGGGATACATGAGACGGCAGAAAAGGCTGTGCGACGAGTATCGTCCGAGGCGTGGAACAAAGAGGCTGCGGATTTTCAGGGAGAGGGGCATTTCAGGCAGAACGCTCGACCGCCCCAAGCTGTGGGAGATGATCCGATTCTGTATCGAGAATCGGGATAAGGTCGATCATGTGTTGGTCTCCGACCTCAGCAGGCTCTCTCAGACTTGGGAGGGGTCCCACGGACTTCGAGGTTTCCTGGCTCAATATGGTATCCGGGTAGTCTCCGCAACCGAACGGACCGGAGATGACCCGGAAAGTAGATACTGCGAAGACCTGGCGATTGCCAAAGTCCAGTACGAAAACCGAAAGAGGTCGCTTCGAGCAAGGAAATCTCGTGCAGACCGCAGGAAAGCAGGAAGGCTCCCGCCGGATCCGAAGTGCAGGGCACGCCGCACGAAGGACAATCCCCTCTTCCCTCTTCGAGGTGACACCTTCTGTGAATCATGTGGGGCTGTGTTGAGAGCGTCTACTTCGACGGGGAACGGTGGAGCGTACGATAACTACTACTGCACACACTCAAAGTGCGATGACAGGATGAGCGTGCCTAAGGAGAAACTCGAGGGAGGCTTCCTGTGGCTCCTGGACAACCTGCGAATCTCGACGGGAAGAAGAAAGGCATGGATCGCAGACATAAGGGAAGAGTTGAAGCGGAACCCGTGCGAGGGAGGGCGGCGAAAGACTATCCTTCGTTGTTTCCGAGACCGGAATCCCGAATGGGGTTGGATCTGGTTCCTGTTGCCGCTCGCTCAAAAACAGCGTCTGCAGAAATCTCTGTTCCCCCAAGGCCTGAGCTACAAGGACGGGAAGTTCCTGATTCCCGAAGTGTGCTCTGACGTTCGGGTGCCGAACACCCTCGCAGTCTTGAAACCGAGACGTGAGGCCAAGCAGAAAATAGAATCACGGGTATCGAGGCGGAATTCCAAGGCCGACCGATAGTATGAGAGGTGGCGGATAGGACGGCAGCATTCACCGCTTCGGAGGACGAGGAGTAGTGGAACTAGGGGAGGATTGGTGGTGGAGCAGCTTCTGACAGTCCAGGAAGTGGCGGACCTGTTCAAGGTCCCGCCGTCTTGGATCTACGACAGAACGAGACGCAGGGGGCCTGAGAAGATCCCTCACTACAAGGTAGGAAAGTACCTCAGATTCCGGGTCGAGGAAGTACACAAATTCATCGAGGACCACCGAGGAGACAAATAGATGCAAGAACTGCCAGCGGGGATTCCAAGATTGTCCCCGTTGGGGCCGGCGAAGTGCGCACGGGACTCCAGCGGCTCTGTGTGTTATAATTACAGTAGCTGTTTGGGTCCCCTGGCGGGGGAAGGAGGTGGAGAATGGCCAGGGGTTCTGTGCTAAGGCGAGGTAAGAATTGGTACATCAGTTTCACGTTCCGAGGGAAGCGAGTCATGAGGGTCGTCGGCCCGAGCAAGAGAGAAGCCGAGCGAGTCCTTGCCGAGCGTTTGGAGGCTGTCAACAAGGGAACCTATCGGCATCTCCCCAAAACCACTTTCCGAGCGTTCGCTGAGAAGTGGCTCCGGGAGTATTGCGGGACGGCGCTCAAACCATCGACCCTGACGGGGTATCGGAATTGGCTTCAAAACCACCTGATCCCCTTCTTTGGGTACATGAGACTGGCGGATATCACGCCGGAAAATGTACAGACGTACGTCTCGGAGAAGCTGGACGAGGGCAACCTCAGTCCCAAGTCCATCAACAACTCTCTGGTCCCACTCAAGACGATGCTGACAATCGCTGTGCGTTGGGGATACCTGCGGTCGAATCCTGCTCGGTATGTGAAGAAAGCAAGGGAAGAACATCAAGAGATGGACTTCCTCACTCCGGACGAGGCTCGGCTCTTCCTTGAGAATGTCAGTGAAGAGTTCTACCCATTCTTCCTGACAGCAGTTATGACTGGAATGCGGCGGGGAGAACTGCTTGGACTTCAGTGGGGAGACATCGACTGGGAGAACGGGACGATCCAAGTTCGGCGGTCAGTCTGGCGTGGTCGGTTTCAGACCCCGAAGTCCAAGAAATCTGTCCGGGCTATTGTCATGTCCGACACGCTCGCCCACACTCTCCGGAAGCACATGGTCCGGTCGGCCCCGAATGATGAGGAGATGGTCTTCGCCTCCAAAGCCGGGACCTTTCTCGATGGTGACAACCTCATCAAGAGAGAATTCCTGCCGGCAATGAGGCGTGCCGAGCTCCGCAGGATCCGGTTCCACGATCTTCGGCACACCTATGCTGCGATTCTCATCGCACAGGGGGAGAACGTGAAGTTCATCCAGTCTCAGATGGGGCATGCATCGATCCAAACGACGCTCGATCGATACGGTCACCTGATGCCAGAAACCAACGCATCGGTCGGCGAGAGACTGGACCAGACCCTCGGTTTCAGTTGGTCAGGGAAAAGCGTTAGCAAAACGGTAGCAAGACCCCCGAAAACGACTCCCACCCTGAAAGTAGTCGTCCCCGGAACTCGCAGAGTCCCGGGGACTTAAGCTGGTAGCGGGGGCCTGCTATGTGACCATTCATAACGCGCTAGCCACGTGGTTGA
>CAZDDA010000014.1:0-3153 GCA_964504085.1 uncultured Thermotogae bacterium
TCTGCCAATTGACGGCTACGACTTCCCGCGGGGCAATAACCAGTACTCGAGCATCAGGCTTTACCCGCCACAACAGGGCACAAACTGCGAGAGCCTGCAAGGTTTTGCCCATTCCAACCTCGTCAGCCAGGAGTGCGATTTTCTTTTCAGACAGAAGGTTCCAGATATGCGCGGCGCCCTCCGCCTGCTTGGCGAACATCGAATCATCTCCAGCACTGTAACGCCAGTCACTGTTGTTGCGATCGAAGTTGATGAACCTGGAGACGTCGTTCGGCGTTATCGTTCCTAATCGAATCATCCGTTCTTCCCATACCCGGATACCTTGCGGATACGCTTGATCCAGTTGCTCTCACATTGGCCGTATTGGTCGAACAAATCACTGTCTTGGATCTCCCCCAAGATCTTCTTTCCAATCACCTGGCCGAGTGCATCGTCTCCCAGCTTATGTGATTTGAGTTGCGCGATCCTAAACAGGTTGTTTAGCTCCTCCTGAAGAAACCACTTGTAAACCGAACTGACGTCAGGATTGCAGATGATTTTCCGAGTCTTATCGGATATTTCAAAAATCGATCCGGGCTGGGTCTTAAAAACGATCTGCAATTTTTCCAGGCTGTCCATCTGTTCTGACTGCAGGCGCTCCCGGATATTCTCGAAGGCGCTGAACATCGTAAAATAGGAAAACGTGATATCGGTGAGCGGTTGGACGAAGGAATCTCCCGTCTCATCGTCATTGTATTGGTGGTCGATCGAATCGGCGTAGGCCAACTCGTAGGAATCCGTATTTTGCACCGAACCCTCGACACCCATTTGATTTTGGGCCCACGCCTGAAGCAGGTCGTTGAAGCTGGAATATCTCCAGACCGGCCTGTATCCCGGTTCTAGATCGATGATTATTCCTCGATACGGCTCCTCGCCCCGAGGGGCGTCTTGCCGAAACACGGTGAACACGTGCTCCTTCAGGGCAGGCTGTGCATCTGAGATCGACACGTGTTGGGTGGACTCGGAAAAACAGAGTCTGTGATCGCCGTCCACACCGGGTAAACGAATGGTATAGACCGATGTCGGCGTCTTGCCGTCTAAAACGATCTCGTAGCGATCGTGTCTCCAATTCCGGTACACCTGTATCTGAAACGGCAGAGCTTCCATGAGGAACCGGCGGTCCCGTTCCAGTTCGTCCTCGCTCATGAATTGAACACCGTCCAAATCGAGGGCGTCACGCGGTTTCAATTTACTGTAAATCCGCTTGTCGATAGGAACGATGATCCCGGCTTCCACGTTGAGGCCGCCGTTGCCTGCTGCCCGTCCCACCGCCGAGCCGGTCAGATTCCAGGATCCGACAGCCAATCGGGATTCACTCAGCCATACCTTGGCATGGCTCATTTGGGGTGTATCGTTCTTATGCGATTTAGGGTCGTCTCGAAAGAAGCTTACACTCCCCAGGGACATCAGGGATCGTCTTTGGCCTTCAGCCACACGGATTCTCTCGTTTTCGATGTCCGGGATAATCCCGATCGTCGCATCCCCAGCCATTTTCGATAGTATTTCTTCTTCCAACAGATGACAAAGATCGTCGGCGAAGTACGGAGACCAGATGTAAAAACTTCGAGGGCAATCGTCCAAAAGACGATTCAAAAAGGAAGTTTCGCCGATCGAATGGACGAACTCCCAATCATCCCGCCCGCTTCTGCTTGCCGACGAAGACTCAACATCGATATGCTCATCGGCAATCGCGTCGAAGAACTCGCTGATTCGTCTTAAATTCTCACCGCTGCGAACCTCTCGATATAGAACAGCTTCGCGATTTCGCGACCACCCGGCTACGGTTAAATTCGCGGAGGAGACGAACAACCAAGTCGTACCTTTCTCGTTTTGCAGGAATATGACCTTGGGGTGAAACACGCCTCTGCCGAACGGGATCCCGGTTCGGCGCTGTAGAACCTGAGGATCTACCGGAAAGAACCGTACAACCGTGCGTTTGCTTTCCGACAGGTCGATCGCCCTGTGATCGTAGAAGAAGCGTACATCTATCTCGTTCTGCAGGATCTTCTGAAAGAGAGCCTCGAATCCCATGATCTTTACCGGACAGGGAGGGTCTCCAACCAGCGCAGGCAAGATGTAGTTTTCGACGAAATAGGGACTCAGATTGAACGAGGTAAACCATGCTCTGGTTAGCTTGCTCTCCTGTCGAAGTGTCTCGACGATCTGTGTGAATCGACCGTACAGCTTCACGATTTGCCGATGCCTCGCTGCAGTGAAATCAACGTGTTGAGATAAAAATCATGAATCCATTTCGGATGTCTATAATCAAAGGATTTTGCAGCGGCAACACTCATCTTGGTCCCGTGGCTTATCTGCCTTCCGCGCAGGGAAAACCAGGCGGGAAGATTTCTGAAATCCATGACTTCCTGGTGGTACTCTTGAAGACCCGATATTAAAGTCAGGACGTTTTCGGCCAGTAAGACCTCCGTAATCCGGCGAAGCCGATGTGCGGCAGTTGTCTCACCGCGAACGATGCGCGAACGTATATCCTGGATTTCGTCGCCTTGTCCTGCCGAGATCTCCAGCAAGGTTTGCCCTTCATCCTGGATGTCATCGATTGAATAGGTTTGTGGACTGCAGATGCGTCCGAAAAAGTGATTCAAGCGGCTCAAATGAGGTTCTACCTGAATGATGTCCCTGAGGCATACTTTTTGTTCTTCCTGTAACTCTTCTTTCAGCGCTGCGCGGAATATGGATTCATAGTCCTTGTCTTTCATAAATGACAAATGTTTACTCAGAGCGACGTACAATGCCCGAGAAGCGCCTTGGGTCAAACCCATTTGGTTCATCAAGAACTTCTTCACCTTCAGAGGGATACGGGCGGTGGCACCAAATGCATCTCGGTACAAATCTTTGAGGTCTGCTCCCCGTTTCGATACTGTATCCAGACACTCTCGGTAGCGCATCTCGATATTCGATGCTGATGCACCGGCTTTGCTAGCCCTGCATATGATGTTTTCCAGGCGCTCCTGCAACTGGTTCACCGTCTTCGACCAATTGCTGCCTCCTGAAAACAACCCTTCTATCTCCCTCCAGATTCCACTACCCAGAGGATAGGAATAGTCTCGATTGATGATCCCCATCTGCATGAATGGGGTCTTGTACCGTCCGTTG
>CAZDDA010000014.1:3253-17078 GCA_964504085.1 uncultured Thermotogae bacterium
ATAGTCTCGATTGATGATCCCCATCTGCATGAATGGGGTCTTGTACCGTCCGTTGATACCAAGAGAGATCTGTCGTACCAGGAGTTCGTGTTCCGGGTCCGTGCTGATCAAAGGATCGCGACTCTCGGCGACCCACTTGGACCGCGCGTTCAAGGAACCAAGCAGCCCTTCCAAACTAACGCCTTCCCCATCCTCTTCGCTTACATCGAGAAGGCAATAGACCATGAGGTTTTCGAGAAACAGCACGAGTCCGGTTTTAATAGAGCTGTTATTCTGAAAATGCCTCTTCTGCTTTTCTGACAGTACGAGCCTGTTCTGTTCAAACAGACCCCGAATGACATGATGATGAAAAACGTTGATCGTGAAATTACGGATGTCTGTGGAAATGGAGGTAAGTCTGTACCGGAAAATCCTCTGTCCGAGATCCGACCATATCACCTGCAAACCCAGAGGATCCAGCAGGATTTCCGCAGCTATCGAGTCATCGTATTCCGTGAAGATGTCGCTGATCATAGTTTATTAACTTCTGGACATCGGTAACAACACAAACTCTCTCGAATCCGGCGCTCGGGAATACTGGTGATCAATCTAGTACAATCTTTTCTCGTTCACCGTGATTAATTCGACCCGATACCTTTTCGCCAAAGAATGTGTCTTTTCGTAATTCGTATCGAATGCAACTACCAAGACCCTTATCTTCGGATCATATAGATCCAGATCGTTTTCGACGGCACACACCGCCCGCAGCTTTGATACATTTACTATCGCTCGATGGATGTTCGCTGCCCCTTCTTCCTCGATCTCGACGACGCATATTTCCCGGCTGCTGACGAATAGTATATCCGACGTGTCGCCGGACTCGAAACGGTGCCGCGCGTATCCGGCGCTCTCCGCATCAATTCCCACCACCGCTGGATTCCTCAAAATATATTCGGTGAGGACATCCCGCCTCGACCTGATAGGACGGTCGTTTTTTTTCTTGGCCTCAGCCGTGAAGCTTCTTGTCTTTACCGGTCCTCTGAGCCCGACTTCTTGTCGTTCCTGAAGATGCTCAAGCACGTTGTCCAGCAACAAGTACCGGTCCCGGTCAATGAAATCCTCAGCCTCGTCACCCCACCGAAAATACCCTCGCCTGTCTCTTGCGGACAGCACATGGATCTGGCCACGCCAGTGGTGCTCACCACGATAGTTATTGCCCTTTGGCGCGTTGAAGCTAAGCACATAATCACGCATCTTATGGTAGTCGCATAGATAGTAGTGCACCACGTTGGTATTTCCTCGATTCCCTATGGCGATTGCGTAGTAATAGAATTCACCGTTCTGGATGCTTGGGGAGTCGGTGCTGCCAGTAAACCAGCTTTGGTTTATATTGACATTAAATCCGTTGAATGGAGGTACCACCCGGGCAACCAAACCACCAAGCTTGAATTTGCCCGGATCGTCGTCCGGTGACTTCGGATCGACGAGCTTCGTGTTGAGACCAGCCTCCTCTATCTGAGCTCGCATCATCGCGATTACCAGCTTCTTTGCTTCCGCAACAGTCACGGCGACCTAATCTCCCATTCGCCAGTGCTTCATAGCCGCATCTGTTTGATGATGGCGAAGATACGGTCAAGGAATTGCATCTGGCCGAGATGTGTGCGGGCGAGATCCCGGCCGCTAAACACCCGACGAAAATCACCCATGGTGGTAATCCGATGCTTAACGAACTTTTCCAGCATGGTTTTTCGAAGAATCCCTCGTTCCCACGGGACATCGGGCCAGTTGGCATGGATCTCATCCCTCACCGCATATAGAAGGAGACGAACCTCGCTCTCGTTCATTCCCTCAGACTCCGAGAGTTCAAGCTGGCGTTCGACCGGTTCATCCGGTCCACCAGCCTTCACCTTCTGTTCACTTGGTTGGGACCGGTTCCATATCTCTGGCACCCGCCTTGCCAGCGCTTCCAGATCGTGAATCATCCGCCCCGTCACTTCCTCTCCCGTCGTGTTGTACAAGCTGAGACTAACCAGCAGACGTTCTTCCCAGGAGAAAAGCGTGTCCTCCGCTTTGATGCTCTTGAGCAAACTAATCCAATCAATATCAACGAGGCTTGCGAACCACTCCCTTTGTACGTCCGTAACATCAGAGCCGAGAAAGTAGCCTCCAACATTAGTAATGTCTGGAGTTGGGGGTGTTATCTCTACCTCCCTGGATTCAAGTTCTTCTCGCAGGTCTAATGAGTCTACGATGTCCGACTCCGCAGGCAACACCACGGTATCTTCGTGGAGAGATACTGACCCCGCGGTTAATTGCTCCTCCACCTCAACAGATTCCTGGACCTCTTCCAAAATTTCAGATCGTATTTCGGCTACCGGCCGTTCTACGAGAACAAGTCGATCGTAACGATCCACCATGTTCCAAAGCTGCTGGAGCACTCTTTCCTTGTCGTGGAAGTATTCATAGCCGCGAATGCGGAAGAAGTGCCACCCGCAACGTTCCAACACACGCTGCCGCATCATGTCGTGGGCGTATTCCGCCTCACCATGATTTTTGTCCCCGTCGCATTCAACCGCTACCTTCATGCCGTTTTTCAGCACAAGTGCGAGATCAAGTCGAAACTGCCCGACCCTGTATTGCGGAATTACCCTGTACCCCTTCTCTACGAGGTCCTGGTAAACAGCAAGCTCAAGGGCACTTTCAAAGGGAGGAGCTACGGTTTGGCCAGTGGTCACCACTGGAGGAACCTCTTCAGCATGTCCATCTTGATAGAAAAACTCGTAGATCTTGAATCGCAGATCATCCTGGTTCGCCAAATCGTTCCGGCCCACAGAATGAAATAGCCAAATCTGATCTTTTGCACGACTCGCCGCGACATTGAAACGCCGCTCATCTCCCGGCATGGTTAGGGCTCGGAAGTTGTATTCGGGACTCACCACCATGCTGAGCATCACTACATGTCGCTCGTCACCTTGAAAGCTGCTCGAAATGCCGCAGACCAAACGCCGCTCTTCGATCGCCTCGGCCCCGATTTTTTCCAATAAGAGATCAGAAATCAGATCGGCCTGCTTCTGTCCTTGCAGAGAGATGACACCGAAATTCTTACCTGTATAAGATTCATCTTTCAGGCATTCGGCAATCTGGGAGGCAATTGCCTCGGCCTCGGCTCGATTTATGAGGTTCCTCGCCTGCCCTTCAGTATGGCCTGCGCGTACGTATACGGCTTTCTTGGGTTCCAGTCTGAGCTCCGAGTACTGCCGCATGGGCAGAAGCTCTGCTCCGAAAGGTGCATAAAAATGGTCGTTGCTGAAGCGTATAATCTCGGGCATACACCGAAAGTGCTCTTTAAGCACAATCTTGCCGCCCTTGATCTCACAGAATCGCTCAGCGTGGTCGAAGAAGCTGCTTTCCGATCCGTAAAACTCACGGTACGGTACTCCCTGCAGGTGACGGACAATGATCTGATTCACCGCGTCTTTGCTCACGCCCACGTATTCGGGGGATGTCTGCTTGTCGTCTCCCACAATAACGATCTTCTTGGCGAGATAGAGAAGAAATAAAGCATCCGGCCCCAATTGACTCGCCTCGTCGATGATCACACAATCGTAGATGCCCGGTTCCGGAGTAACCGTCTCCGCTACACGGTACAGCGGCATCACCCATGCGGGGATTACGTCTTTGCAGGAGTTCATGTGCTGCTGGGCCAGCCTGCGGAACTTGGCGGCGTTCTTTCCGGTTCCCTTCCCGATTTTCTTGACCGCCTGAAACCAAGCCATGAGCTCCTGACGCTGAGCCGGTTTCATGGTCTTGACGAGATGCTGCCAGGCACGTAGAGCCGCCGCATCCGCTGTCAGCTGGGAGACCTGATCCTCAATGACACGAACCCTATTTTCGAGTTCCTCTTCCTCCCGGCTGCGGGCAGCCCGATGAAGATAGTGCTTCGCATTGCTCCAGCTCATAGCCCCCGATATTTTTTCGAGACAGGGGCGAGTCACGGCAGGATCGCCGCCGTCGATTTTGGCGGTGGTTTTGGGGAGCAGGACCTGAGCCTTTTTTCGTGTGTCGATATATTTTGCATGCAGCAATCGGGCTTCGCGTAGTTCATGGACTACCTTACGCAATCGGTCATACTCTTTGAGATTCGACTTTTCGACAGCAATGAAAATTTGATCAATCACCGGATGCGCCCCGGCTCGCCGAGCAAGAGCCGTGAGTCTTTGAATGAGTTCATCGTACGACAGTGACAACGGTTCAAAGGCAGTCGACTTTTCGGCCATTCGGCATGCGTACAACAGCGGCGGAACTTTGTCTTCGGCCAAGGCGAACGATGAATCCTTCAAATGGCGACGGAGCGCCGCCCGTGCCTCGAGTACGTGCTTTGAGTTCTCCAGAATCAGGCTCAGTTCTGCGACGGCGGTTTCAAACTGCGACAACTGAAGAACAAGGCTTTGCGATCTTGGAACGCGGTCCTGCCAAAGGGTTTGGAGCCGAGACACTGCATCCCGGGCTCGGGCGAAAACAGCGAGCGCCTTGAAATCGTCGACCGAGACAGGGGCGTGTTCGTTGACGAGCGTGGATTGCACCAGTGGTAAACATGCGCGAATTTTTTTCGGCTTCAGGACGGAAATGCCCTTGAGATTGTGGCCTTGCGCCAGGTAATCGGCAAGGTGGCTCGCATCGAGATGCACGCGTTCCCACGGGATTTCAGAAAGCAGGCGGACGGTAACTCTCGTTTCAACGTCGGCTATGGCCTCTTTGAGCTCATCAATGAGCACTTTCTTCGACGTTTTGTGGAGATCGTCCCAGATCTTGTCATAGCCATTCAAACATTCAGAAATCGCTTCAGCCGCCCAAGGGAGCGAGCACGTCGCCAACGCCCGATAGGCATCCTCGCACCGCCGAAGCTTCTTCTCGAGGGCCTGCAACTCCTCGGAACCAAGAGGTTGAAGCGAGTCGACCCAGGACGAGTCGCCCTGCATCGGGAACCCGCGGCGCAGTTCATCAAGCGCCTTCTTTTGTTCGAAATAGGCGGCAAGAACGTCGGTATCTGGGAGGTGGTCTTCCATTGGGATGTCGCCCGTGAGATCGACTTCGTCCCGGCCTGACAGTTTCTCTTTCAGGTCGTACAGCTGAGCTACAAGCTCCGCCGCAGCCTCTGCTCCGGACAGATCTTCGATCTGGTCTTCAAACCAGGAATACTCAGAAGCGTCCTGCTGAACGGAAAGAGCTATTTCCATTAAGGTTCCTTCGTAAGCCGCATTGACTCGATGTTGGGAGGTATGGCGACAGCGAAGGGCAATGATCTGTTTTTCGTGTTCCTCTTTCTCTGAAACGAGTTCCCGCCATTCATTTTCGAGTCTCTTGACCCGGGTCTCTGTATCCCTGAGGTCATAACCATTTATCCTCGAAATAATCGATCGGACGCTCGACTCCAGGTCGTGGATCGACGCTCTATCATTCCCCAAAAGATTGACGCATAAGGGCTTAATAGGCTCAGGAAGCTGGTTCTTGAGCACCTGCAAGGCTCTCTTGGTAAAGGCGGTGACCAACACGCGCTTGCCCTGCGCGAGCAGATGGGATATCAAATTGGCGATCGTGTGCGACTTACCGGTTCCCGGTGGTCCCTGGACTAGCACCTTGTCACTGCTGCTGATCCGCTTCACGATCGACATCTGTTCGTCATTCCAGCGCTTAGGGAAATAAACGATCCGCGGCCCCCGATCCTCACTAGCCACCCCACCGTGCGATCCTGTCCCCACATCGATTTTCATCTCTTCCGTACTTCCATCATCAGAAGAACCGAATAGATCGTCGAGCATTGGGATAGTCATCCCGTCGTGATCGCCCAGGAACGTGACAATGGACTGCATCATTGATGTCATCGCCTTGAGCGTTCGCTTCCTCAGAATCAAAGCCGGACAATAGAAAAGGGCTGGGTCCGAACTGACCTGCCTGGGCAGCTCGCTCGTATCGACGAATTCACCATCCGGACTCAGCGTGTTGATGTAGACGCGAAGGGAGTCTTTGACGTCTTCGCTGAAAGGCACCTCAAGAAGCTCGTGCTCTCTAAGGTATTCACCGCCCTTACGTTCCGCGTCGACAACGTCTCCGATCTCAAGATCCAAAATCATGTCGGATTCGAAACGAAGGTTGGCTCCGTCGGCGCCGACCGACAGAAGAAATAACTCTTTTTCTGGGTGGAACACCAACGCCGCATTGGAGACGAGGATATGACGTTTGACAAGCTGTCCGCCTTTCGACCTGAAAAATGCCAGTCCGATGCCAACGATGAGCTCGTACTCTTCGGCGAACTTGGTAGAACGTTCATACATTCGAAAAAGCGCATTATATGTTTCGCTGAGCTTCTGATACTCGGCAAATTTCACAGACCAGGACTTCCAGGTCCCTTCCAGATAACGAAGGAAAGCCGTACGCACCTCCGGATGATCCTTCAGCGACACAGTTTGGCCGTCTTCTATGATTTCTGGTAGTAGCGATGGCTCCGGCGACAGCACCTGAAGGGATCCCGATTTGATCCAGGGCAGTACCTTCTCGGGGGGATCCGGAAGGTTCGGCCGGTGAGGCTTTTTATACTTCAGCCACTCCAATCCTTCACGAGCCTCCCCTTCATCCCAGAGAACGCAATGATAGCCCCGCTGTTGGGGTACGGCTTTCAACCAGACGTGTTCCTCGAATTTCTCTATCTCCCGAATGACCCGCTCCCGGAGTCGGGCGAACTCCAGGAGGTAGTTGAACAGCTTGAGATAGTTATCCGTGTTGCTCATTCCCCTTCCTCCGGCAGAGTACTTTCATTTTCACATGTCAATTCGTCAGAATCCAAACCACTCCGTCCAACGTACAATTCCTCACCGCTTTCCAGATCGAGATACACATCCAACCCATTCTGCCTTCGAAGGAACTTCATTTGTTTGTCTAAGTCAGGGCTCGGCATAAAGCGATAAGAGGAACTTATCGAGTTTTTATACGTCCACCCTTCAGGGGTGGCAAGCTCCTTGGATGAACTGCCGACTAGGCGTGCTGCTGCGACCTTCTGTCCGGAGTTTTGCCAATCGACATGTCCAAACTCAATCCACTCGCAGGGCGTTGTCGGCCCTCCGCGTTGATCGATCACCACGACGTCCTCCGCTTTCCCCGCGCTAAGGAACACGAGGCCCTGCGTTTCCAGGTGATGTACCCAGACTTCTACATCCATAGGGGTCATAAATCCGACTCGAGCCAAATCACCATCGGCGCACAGGCTTTGATTCGGAACGGCCGCTTTGAACGCCGACCACCCTCCGTTGAAACTGTCGAGTATCGCTCGTGCACGAACGATAACTGAAATTGCTTCAACCAGGACAGCCATATTTTTACACCATGGTGAACAATCGTAACTCAACAAAAAACCATAATTCTATTTCACGGTGACGCTCATCTATGATACCACTGTGTTTCGTCCAGTGAATCCAGATATTTGGCCACTTCCTCATGAACCCCACACATATATGCGTAACGCAAATGCCCGTGGAATACATGCATCTTCTGACGATCGCTTGCTTCATGCCACGCCGCAAGAATCAAGGGAGGAGGAGGATCCCAGGAGCCACCTACTCGCCGCTTATCGGGCAGCATCTCCCAAATCCGATTCCAATGTATTGGCATTGGACATATACGGTTTTTTGACGAAAACCGTCGTATCAAACGGTCAGGTTCCCCAGTCATAGCAAATCCCCGAAAAGCCAACTTCTTAGATTCTCAAACCAGGGATAGAATCTGCTCTACAATTTCCATCAATTCATGCCTTTCGGAACGATCATCCTTATATCTATCACATTCAAGTATCTCCTCAACCGTCATTTCGTGTACGGCCTTCACGATCTTCTTTCCAAAGAGAGATTTCATGTCTGAGAAATCATCATAATCCTTGATCTCTACGCCGTGTCTTTGGATCGCATCCTTGTGCAGATAATTCTCGATTTCCCGCTTCCTTAGGATAAAGAACAAACCACCATCTTGTTCGACAGAACGTTTCCAGTTGGTCTTCCTACCTGGAATCATGGCGTCCGGCGCTTGTCTGTCACTGTCTACAATCACTGCGAACCGCTTGTTGAGCCTCTTCATCGCTCGACGGCTAATCCAGTGCTTCAGGCAGTCACCTCCGCACAACACAAACCCAATATTTTTAGAATCGAAGTCTCCCGCAACAAGTGATGCTTCCCCTAGGATTTTTGACACTTTCTTGAAGAAAATTTCGTCATCCGGGCCTTCCACAAAGACACAAGCGCTGTAGCCGGTGATTTGATCGGCCGGTTCAATTCCGAGCTCTTCAGCCACTTTTGCAGGACTGAGTTCTGGATGTTCTACTACGGAAGCAACACCGGATTCTCGTGTGACGAGCACAAGATCCTCCATGGCGGAAGCACCAGCAAACACCGGTGAGTGTGAGGTCACGATTACCTGGTACCCAATCGTAGTCAACTCTCGCAGAGATTCCACAAGTTCACGCTGAAGTCCTGGGTGAAGGCAGTTCTCGGGTTCTTCGATCGCGAATATATAATTGCCACCCTGGGTTCTTTTATCCGAGAGATATTGAAAAAACGCAACCATAAGCAGACGGCGCAATCCACTACCGCGGCGTTCCAGCGATTGTTCAACACCCTGGCTATCGACGCCCTTGATATCGAACGATACTGCTTTGTCCCACGCGAACTCAGGAACCGCCCGCAGACTGACAAAAGCATCGGTGTATCGAGCGAGTTGACCGTGCATAAGACCAACTTCAACCTGAAGTTTCTCAAAGATTGCTTTGGTGAAATCCTCACGTGCCTTGCTGACGGCCTCGCCCGTTGCTGCTTCTTTCACGATGGGACGAAACTGGCTTTGGAAAGTGGTTTCCGACACACCCAACTTCGTATCCACGGGAAATAGTGTCAATTCGGGAAGCATTCTCTGAATGACTTGCCACAAGCCGTCCTTCGCTGACAGTTCAATCTCCATTTTTCCCAATGGTACATTCCGTTTCCTGGCAATATCACGAATTGCATCCCTCTTACTCTTGTTGGTGATGCCACGTCCAGATTTTTGAGCATCCATGCCGAGGGCCTCGAAACGCTTGTTTAGTTCGGCTTCCTTGAGTGTGCACAATCTAGCGAAATCTTCGTCCTGGAAATCGTTTACAATCAGTGTGATTATTGGTTTGGACAGATTGCCCACTGGAAACACCTTCCGAATTCTAAGCAAGCCCTCTTGGTCGGTTAACTGTTCCTCGGAGAAGGTGGTCTTTACACCGTCTTCCAGTTCGATTTCCGTGGGAAAATCAGATAATCCGGCCTCGATTATGATATCCTCTTCGCAACCCGCATGAATGTCGTCGTCCGTAGCAGTGGATTTAGAAGCGAAGAACAAGTCGAGCGCTCTCAGCAGGTTGGATTTCCCAACATCGTTTTTCCCCACAATGGTAGCCATAGGTCCAATGTGAATCGGTCCAAGCTCCTTGAATGATCTGAAATTTACCAGCGAGATACTCTGAACTCGCATCTGCTACTCCTGTCGCTTTTCCTGATTGACTCCCCGGGCGGTTTCTCGTATATCGAGCGACTGTTTCCCCTGAATCGAAGTGTTTGAAAAACGGTCATAGAAAGAAAGAATTTCGTCCTTGGTTCGGTATTGGCCGTGTTCCTGTTCGTCATGGCGCTTCACGATTGGGAAGGTCTCCATGATGTATTCGACATCACTGCGGTTTATTCCGTACAGGTGGAAGAAGGCAGCGTCCAACTCACATCGCAGCCGGAACCGGCGCTCTGGGTCCCATTTGAAGGGTGAGCCGTCGTAACCAAAGTCCAAGGCGAATGATTCGAGGTCGTGGGCGGTGTAGACTAGCTCGAGTACACGAGGCAAGAACCAATCGCGGACGTCTATTGATTGTTCCCAGGGGCAACGAACATAGTACGCTTGCGGTAGTAAAACTGGAAGTTGTTTAAACACGTGGTATTTAAGATGTGTCCCACCAACTTTCTGTCGGGCTGAATAGTCTAAAACATAACTGTTGAGATTCGCAACCAGCAGTGGTATACAGAGTACATCCGAAATAGAGGGGAACATAAGCAATTCTGTATCTCCAACCCCACTTCGAGGGAACACAGATGACAGCACGGTACGTTCATTAGTTGTTGAAGTGATGTCCCGCCACCCTATCAACCATCCGCGATTCCATCTGCCGACAAGTCTATCATCAACCTCAGACTCCGCAACCCAGAAGTAAGGGAGCGCAAGACGAGTTGGATCTGACTTGTCAATGTCCGTGAGATACTTTGGCTGTTGTTGCCGATTGGCGAGCTCTTTGTGTTTTTCTACATCTGCAACACGGTGGTCGAAGTGGTGGAGCATCTTGGCTTCGTATAGGGGCAGGTAGGTTTCACCGTCCCTGACAAAGCGAGCGCCGTCGAGGCGATATCCCTGACTTTGCAACTGGTCGCGGGTGCGGAACAGGCCGGAGTCGTTGGCCATGTGAAGCATTGCCATAAACGAGATCCCCCATGGATTCTCTTCGGGGTCCCCCTCCTTGATCAGCACGGGCACGCGGTTGTAGATGGACCGGGTAAGCTCTGCGTCTCTGCGACTGCGGAAGATCGGGCATGTCCGGGTATTCGGATTCATCAGCTCGAAATCGGAGGGTTCCAAGCGGAACCTCCGCTCCGAATCGGCAAGCTCCTCGGAATCCAGGGCGAAGAAAACGAACTCCGCTCCCTCCTTGGCGGGTCTTTCGAGGCCGGTAAGAGTGAGCAGGCAGAACTTATAGCTGCGGTGCACACCCGGGAAGATACCCTTCCGGTTCTCGAAGTCGTAAAGGCTGACCAGCGATTCCTTCTCCACCAGATCGGCAAAGAAAAACTTGGTGGTGTCATCTGTAGCGACGCCGGACGGCACGATGATCCCGACCCGTCCATTCGGGGCCATGAGGCTTCTGTTCAGCTCAGTAAAGATCGAGTACGTATTCACATCCCCGCGCCCACACAGCGGATAGCGACCGGTGTCACGAACCAGGGCGCTGGCACCCTCAGCCTGGCGAAGCGCCTCCTGGTACAATTTGAAGAGCTCCGAGTCCTCCGTGCGGAGCCGCTTGATTCGCCGCTTGCGCTCCGCCGCATTTGGAGACGAGGCGATTTCCGGATCACGTTCGGAGAACCACTCGATCTCCTGTATCTTGATCCGCTCCCACGGTGGGTTTCCAAGGACAGCATCGAAACCGGCGTTCTTGCCACCAAACACCTCCGGATAGGCCAGGTGCCAGTGGAAGAAGCGATATTGTCCAGCAAGTGTGCGGATTTCCCGACCGACTGCCTCTGGTACGCTCTCGGGCTTCCGTCGGATACGTTCGAACAGTTCCTCGGTGATGGAGGGAGGTGCCCCTTTTCGCTTCGGCCAGACAAAGGCGGCGCACCAGGCGTCTGCGATACTCCTCTGCTGGCTGTAGGCTGCTGAGCCAACGAGGTTTTCGTACTGCTCTTCCAACCGACGAACCGCCTGGAGACTCTCCTCGCCCATGCGGTCCAGCTGTGCGATGGCGCTTAAAACCTCCGGTTGATCCTCCCAGCGCTGACCTTCGGCCGTTATCAGGCTGAGCTGCCCGGACCGCTCCTCCTTGTTCCGTTTCTTTAAGGCACTGACCACGGTTTTGTCGTCTCCGGTGAGTACCTTGAAGGCTTCCTGGGGAATGCCTCCGGCAATCAGTTCCGGGGTCGTACCTAAGAGGCTGTTGCCGCATTGTATATGGTGGTCCAGAAACGAAAGTGGCTTGCCCGGCTCCAGGGCTTCCATCCAGAGGCTCACCTTGCAAAGCTCCACGGCCATGGGGTTTACATCCACGCCGTAGATGCAGTGGCCGATCACGTCCCGCAGCGCCGATCTCATGGCGTCCGGAGCCGGTTCCTCGTCCCCGGTCCGAACTGCCGCTAGACGGCGGGCGATGCGGTGTGCGGCCGCGATCAGAAAATGACCTGAGCCGCAGGCCGGATCACATATCTTCGTAGCCAGCAGTGACCGCTCCTGGTTTTTGCTCTTGAGCTTCTCCTCCAGTACCGGCTCCAGGGCGGTGTCCAAAAGGCTCTGTACCAGGCTGCGCGGCGTGTAGTAGGACCCGGTGGTCTTACGCTCGTGCCCCGCCGCCACCCGAAGCTCGAAGTTCGCCGCGTCCAGGTTGATCACCGGGTGGAGTTCCAGGAGGGACTCGTAGATGCTTCCCAGCTCCTCGGATCCCAGGTTACGGTAATCCACCCGCCACAGCATACGGTTCCGCTGGGTAAAACCAAGGGCCCGGATCGCCTCCAGCAGATCGTGGTTGGACAGGCAACAGGTCTTCAACCTTCCGATCGCCGTGTCCGACCAGAGGTAGCTGCCCAGGGCGGGAAGTCCAAGTTCCTTTGATCCCTCGCTTCCCAGAACTACCATGACCGTCTTCAGCCCTTCGTACAGGTCCGCGTGGGATCCTCCCCTCAAACGTTCGGCCAAGCCGCGGAGGTAAGTCGCCGAGTAGTATTCCTGGTAGATCTCTCGGTCTTCCTTTGCCGCCTTGGGATCCAGGAGAGCGCCGCGGTCCTCGGCCACGAAGAGGAAGATCAGGCGGTACACCAGGCGCAGGACCTGCCGGTAGAACTCCTGGCCATCGAGTGTCCCTTGCCGAAGCTCTTCACGGAGCTCACCATTCGCCCGGTGGGCGAGGAAGCCCGCACCCAGGATCCGGATCGCGTTTTCCACTCCACCGCGGAGGGCGTCCAATGCACGGGCACCCTGCTGGTAGCCCAGCTCGGACCAGCGCTCCAGCCAGCAAGCGGCCGGCCGTTCCCCCTCCACCCGGGACTGATGACAGAGCAGCCAAAGCAGTACGAAATCCGGATACAGCTCGCCGTCGAAAATCGCTTCCAGGTCGAACTCGATATAGGCCTGACGGGTCAGACTGCGGTTGTCCCTCAGGATCCTGAGGCGCAGTCCGTTTGAGAGAAGGGCCCACAGGTGCTCCTCAGAACGGTTCAGCAGCTCCTGGATCATGCCATGGGGACTCATGCGCGCCGCCCCGGCTACTCCGGCGCTCCTGCGGTCCAGGTCGACCCCGAAACCTATCAGGTGAATTGGCGTGTGCTGCCACAAGTGACTGACGGGGTAGGCCCGGCCGTCGATCTCCAAACCTTTGCTCGCCTGAAGCCGTCCGTAGCCCAGCTCCTGGAACATGGGCAGGAGAAATCGCTCCCGGGTGGTTCCGGTGGCGGCGGCATCCTCCCGGGCCTGCTGCCTCAGGGACTGAAGTCCGCCCCAGGCTGCGCGCATGCGGTTCCACGTGCGGGAGACGGACTCGGTGATGCGCTCACCCGAAGCCAAGTGGTAGCTTTCCGGCCTAGTTCCTTCCACCTCGTAGCTCATCAGTTGGCCCAGGAGATCCGGAGAGAGCAGGCTTCCTTCCACCCGCACCGCAGTGAACTGTCCCATCCCTTTGCTCATGAGCGCACCTCCCCGGCTGGCACGGGCAGGAGCACGTATATCCCTAGGATGTCCGGATCCGTATGGGCGCGTACCTCGGGTGCCGCACCGCCCTTCCTGGCCGAGGCGCGGGCTCTACCGTGCGCATCAGCCAGTCGCTCCGCCCGGAGCGCAGCGACGGATTGCACGTGTCCGGCCAGTCCGGACACGCCATCCACAACCTTCTGCACGAAGTCCGCGGACAGCTCGGGGGGGATGTTCCCCGTGGGCTGGGCTTCCACGAGCGTCTCGACCTCTTCGTACTCAAGCCACTCGGGGTTTTCCGGGGCACCCCGGAATCCAAGGAGGCGCACCTCTTCGCACAGATCGATCTTCT